>JANQSB010000250.1 GCA_028284295.1 Myxococcota bacterium
ACATCGGTGGCGGCTCGAGCCCGGTGTTGTTGTCGGCGATGGCGAAGGGCTGGGTGAAGGTCGCGGCCGGGTTCGACACGGTCAGCTTCAGGTTCTGGATCAGCGGGACGCCGGTGAACACCGCCGTACCGGGGCCGAAGTTGACCGTCTGCCACACGGTGGCGCCCACGGAGATGGTGTGGTCACCCACGGTTCCGGAGATCGTCACCTTGGCGACGGTGGCCGGGCCGGGGATCGCGGCGATCTTCGTCGTCGGCAGAGCCGCCAGCGGGATCGACAGCGTGCTCGTGGACGTCTGGAAGGTCCCCGCCTGGGCCGTACCGGAGATTCCTAATAGGAGTCCGGCGGCGGCGAGAAGTACGATGAGCTTTCGCATGACTTCTTTTTCCACCTTTCGGTTTTGCTTTCGCATTCGTTCGGTTCGAGAGTGCAGAATCCGTGTCCAGGCCCTTCCTGGACGAGTCGCAGAGGCTGCGGCTCGATCTCATCTTCTTGCAATGGAGATGCCAGGCAACAGGCCGGGAGCTCGTCCGTAAGTAGCCGACAGCAAAGCCTTTTCGCCGGGGCTGATTCACTGCGGGGCGGGTCCGCTCCCAGCCGAGGAACATGTTTTCCCTTTTTCGCGAATGTCGTGACCCCGGGTGCTGCCGACCCCTTGCTGGCACCCCTCGGGGACCTCGCTAGGGTCGCCGCCGTGGCTGCCGACACGACGGACAGGGTGTCCCCGGGCGGGCTTCGGCACGGGCCCCAGCCGTGCTCGACGTGCGGAAGCGACCGTTTCCGAACCCTCTTCGAGGCCTGGGACCGGCAGTTCGCGCGCCGGGAGGACTGGGTCTACGGGCGCTGCGAGGCGTGCGGGCTGGTCTCGCTCCGGCCCCTGCCCCGGGAGCCGGAGCTCGCCTCCTACTACCCGCGCGACTACGCGCCGCACGCCCCGCCCTCGGCGCCGGACCGGGGTGACGCGCGTCGACCCGGGGCGCTCGAGCGGTTCGCGGTCCGCCACCGCTTCGGGACCGACGCCTCCCGACGGACCGACGCCTGGGGCCGGGTGGGCCGCGGCCTCTCGCGCTGGCTCGCGCGCGGACTGATCGAGCCGCGCGGCTCGAACCGGCTGCTCGACGTGGGCTGCGGTTCGGGTCGGGTGCTGGAGCGCCATCGCGCCCTGGGCTGGGAGGTCCGGGGCATCGATCCCGGCGCGCGGGCCGTCGAGGCGTGCCATGCCCGCGGGCTGCCGGTCCAGCAGGCCGGCCTGCTGGAGGCGGACCTTCCCAGCCGACACTTCGACGTGATCCTCCTCCACCACGTGATCGAGCACGTTCCCCGTCCGCTCGACGCCTTGCGGCGGGCACGCGAGCTGCTGGCCCCGTCGGGCGAGGTCCACGTCGTGACTCCGAACGTCGGCGGGCTCGGGTTCCGTCTGTACGGCTCGTGCTGGTACGCGCTGGACGCACCGCGGCACCTGCATCTGTTCGACCGGGGAAGCCTCTCGCGGGTGTGCGAGTCCGCGGGGCTCTCGGTCGCCTCGATGACCAGCGAGCCGTCGGCGCGGATCCTGGCCTCCAGTCGTCACTACCAACGCAGCCAGGGCGCGACCCTGCCGCCCGGACTCGCGGCCCGCAGCGCGGCGCTGGAGCGTTCGCGCGGTCGGGGTGACGGCGGTCGCGGCTTCCGTCGCGCGATCCGTCCGGTCACCCGGGTGGCGGCCTGGCTCGGGGGCGGTGAGATCCTGCGCGCGACGCTCGTCGACCCCGGGCGACGCCGGTGAGACCCGGCACCCGGGTGCTCTTCGTCCATCGGGGCGCGGACCTGGCCTCGGCCCGGGTGCGGGTGCTCCAGCTTCTCCCGCATCTGTCGGCGCTGGGGGTCGAGGGCACGGCCGTGCCCTTTCCGCGATCGCCCTCTTCCCTGGCGAAGCTCCTCGCGACCCGCGACGTGGACGTGGTCGTCCTGCAGAAGAAGGCCCCCACCGCTGTCGAAGCCCTCGCGTGGCGGGCCTGCCGCGTTCCCATCGTCTTCGACTTCGACGACGCCCTCCCCTTCCGGCAGAGCCCCCGCGGCGGCAGCCACGACTCGCCGACCCGCCGTCGGCGCTTCGCGCGGGCCCTCTCGCTTGCGAACGCGTTCGCATGTGGCAACGAGTACCTGGCCTCCCTGTGTCGGCCCCGCGGCCGGCCGGTCGCCGTCGTGCCTTCCGCGGTGCCCCTCGAGGTGCCGAGAGCAGAGCCCCTCGCGGGCGAGGGTCCCGTGCGCATCGGCTGGCTCGGCGCTCCCCACAACTTCGCGGAGCTCCGCTCCCTGGAGCCGGCGCTGCGGGATCTGGCGCAGCGCCGTGACTTCGTCCTCGTCGTGGTCAGCGAGGAGCCCTTCGAGATGCCGGGCGTCCCGGTGGAGCACGTTCCCTGGCAGCTGGCGTCCCAGGAAGAGGAGATCGCGCGGCTCGACGTGGGCGTCATGCCCCTGGTCGACTCGCCGTGGACCCGGGGCAAGTGCGCCTACAAGCTGCTCCAGTACATGGCGGCGGGGGTGCCGGCGGTGGCTTCTCCGGTGGGGATGAACACGGAGGTGGTCCGCCACGGCGAGAACGGGTTCCTGGCCGAGAGCCCGTCGCAGTGGGTGCGCGCCCTGGACGAGCTCGCGTCGGACCCGGCTCTCGCTCGCCGACTCGGCGATGCCGGTCGTCGCACGGTGGAGGCCGACTTCGGCTACGACCGCGTGGCCGGGCTCTGGAAGGGACTCCTGGCCGAGGTGCCGGGCTGACCGGCGCTCGCCTTCGCCCGCGCACTCGTCCGTGCCCGCACCCACGGCTCGGCGGTTTACATCCCTCCGCATTGCCGTGTAGAATCCCGGATCTGACACTCCGTCAGATGAACGGGCCGCGGCCCGCTTCGGGAGACCCCCATGCACGTGAACGACATGATCCTGGTCAGCGTCGACGACCACGTCGTCGAGCCCCCGGGCCTCTTCGACAACCACCTCGCACCGGAGTGGAAGTCGCGCGCTCCGAAGATCGTCCGCAAGGAGAGCGGGGTCGACGTCTGGGTCTTCGAGGGCGACCAGCTCCCGAACATCGGTCTCAATGCCGTCGTCGGTCGACCGCCGGAGGAGTACGGGGTCGAGCCCACCTCCTACGAGCAGATGCGCCCCGGTTGCTTCGACATCCACGAACGCATTCGCGACATGAACGCGAACGGCGTACTGGCCTCCATGTGCTTCGCCTCGTTCACGGGCTTCGCGGGTCAGCTGTGGGCGCGTCAGGAGGACAAGGAGCTCGCACGCGTCATGAGCCAGGCCTACAACGACTGGCACGTCGACGAGTGGTGCGGGACCTACCCGGGCCGGTTCATCCCGCTCGGCATCCCGCCGCTGTGGGACCCGAAGCTGATGGCCGACGAGGTGCGGCGCCTCGCGAAGAAGGGCTGTCACGCGGTGAGCTTCACCGACAACCCCACCAAGCTCGGCTGGCCCAGCCTGCACGATCCGCACTGGGACCCCTTCTGGGAGGCCTGCTGCGACGAAGGGACCGTGATCTGCATCCACATCGGCTCGTCGTCGGGCATGGTCTTCACGTCGATGGACTCGCCCGTGGACGTCATGATCCACACCACACCGATCAGCATCGTCAGCTGCGCTTCGGATCTGCTGTGGTCGCGGGTGCTGCGCAAGTATCCGGACATCAAGTTCGCCCTCTCCGAGGGCGGGATCGGCTGGGTGCCCTACTTCCTCGAGCGGGCCGACTACGTGTACGAGCACCACAAGGCTTGGACCAACCAGGACTTCGGCGACCTCAAGCCCAGCGACGTATTCCGCCGCAACATCGTGACCTGCTTCATCGACGATGCGGCGGGCGTCAAGAACCGGCACGACGTCGGACTCGATACGATCACCTGGGAGTGCGACTACCCGCACTCGGACACCACCTGGCCGACGGCTCCCGAGCGTCTGATGGAGAGCCTCGCCGGCGTTCCCGACGACGAGATCGATCTGATCACCCACGAGAACGCGATGCGGATCTTCCAGCTCGACTCGTTCTCCCACATCCCCAAGGACGAGTGCCGGGTCGGCGCCCTGCGCGCGCAGGCGAAGGACGTGGATCTCAGCCTGCACAGCGCGGGCGGCACGCCGCCGCGAGACGACCAGGGTGCGGTCACGTCCGCGGACATCACCCGCCAGCTCGCCCAGGCCTTCGCAGAGCCCGCACCCGAGGCCTGAAGCCCTCAGCGAGCGCGGAGCGCTCGCCAGCCAGGAAAGGTCTGCCCGCAGGGCGGACCCCGCCGCAAGCGAGCGCGCAGCGCTCGCCGGCTAGACTGCTCGCGGAGCGTCACTGAAGACCCTCGCCCGCGGGACCGATAACGATGGCCATGAAGAGCAAGGCCCTGATCCGGATCGCGATCCTCTGTGCCCTGGGGCTCGCGATGATCGTGTTCGCCCTGCGTGGGCGCGGAAGCCTCGAGATCGAGAGCGGCAGCACCGTCGTGCTGGAGCTCGAGGGAAGATACGTGGAGGCTCCGGCGGCACCCCTGCTGGCGCGGCTCTCCGGCGACGCGGCCCGTCCCTTCGCGGGGCTGCTCTCCCGCTTCGCCATGCTCGAGCGCGACGATCGGGTGGCGACGGTCGTCCTTCACGTGAAGGCGCTCGACGTCGGTTGGGGCAAGGCCGAGGAGATTCGTGCGGCCGTCGGGCGGCTGCGCGAAGCCGGCCGCAAGACCGTCGCCTTCGTCGAGCCGCTGTCGTTCAGCCCGAACCTCGAGTACTGGGTGGCTTCTGCGGCCGACGAGGTCTGGCTGCCGCCGGGGACCGCGCTGCCGATGGTGGGACTGGCGTCGGAGCACCTCTACCTGGGCGGACTCTTCGAGAAGATCGGCGTGGAGATCGCCGTCGCGAAGGTGGGCCGGTTCAAGAGCGCGGCCGAGAGCATCGCCGGGAAGGAGATGTCCGACTCGGCCCGGCTGCAGGCGAACGCCCTGCTCGACTCGACCTTCGGCGAGTTCGTCCGGGGCATCGCGGAAGGGCGCGGTCTCGAGCCGGAAGCCGTGCGGCGCGCCATCGACACCGGGCCGACCCGGACCCGCGAGCTCGTCGACGCGGGATTCGTGGACGGGGAGTCGCATCTCGACGAGCTCCTCGAACGCGAGGGCGCGCCCTGGGTCTCCCACGAGGACTACGGGAAGGTGGGCCCGGAGGACGTCGGCTTCGACCCGGTGGCGGAGTTCGCCCTCGTCTACGGCTCGGGCAACGTGGTCAGCGGGTCGGGATCGTCGAGCCCCACCGGCGCGAACGTGTTCGCGTCCGAGACCGTCGGCGAGGCACTGCGGGACGCTGC
>JANQSB010000269.1 GCA_028284295.1 Myxococcota bacterium
GGCGAGCTCGGGCAGGAGCCCCAGCACCCGATGGTGGAAGGCGCGCATCTCGCCGTCGTCCATGGCGTTGTCGAGGGACAGCATGGGCGAGGTGTGCGCGACGGTCTCGAAGCCTTCTGCGGGCGGCGCGCCCACGCGACGGGTCGGAGAGTCCGGTCGCACCGAGTCCGGCAGTCGGGACTCGAGATCCCGCAGCTCGCGCAGCAGCGCGTCGTACTCCGCGTCGCTGACTTCCGGCCGATCCTGCGCGTGGTAGAGCCAGTTGTGCCGATTCAGCTCGTCGACCAGCGCGTCCATGCGCCGTCGCGCCGCCGAGGGGTCGGAAGGCTCCAATTCCGCGTCTCCGAAGGGAAAACCCCATTAAAGCCGAACGGTCCAGAGGGCGATGAGAGGGTTCGGACCTGGGGCGCGCGCGAGCATACCACGGCTCGCATGGCGCCCGTTTGCGCGGGGGGAGCACCCGAACGTGAGGCGAGAGGCGTCCATGACGGGACCCGCGGGGCATCTGCTGGCATTGGCCACCCGGACGGATCTGCTGATCGCGTTCGATCGGGGCGGCGAGATCGTGTGGACGAATCCGCGCCTGGCACTGCTGCTCGAGCGGGACGGTGCCGACGGAGCCGGCCTCTACACCGAGTGTCTGTTCGAGGACACCGGGGCGGGTCTTCCCGATGCGGCCAACGACGCGTCCGTTTCGTGTGCCCTGCGGACGCCGGCGGGCTCGGTGCCCGTCGACGTCGTGGCCGCCTTCGATGCCGACGCCGGTCCCGGCGAGCCGGAGACCCTGTGGCTGATCCGTGCGCAGCGCGGGGAGAGCGTCCGCAGCGAGCTCCACGCCATGAGCAACGCGCTGGCCGATGCGCGCGCGGAGCTCGCGGCCCTGCGCCAGTCACTGGCCGACGAGATCCACGAGCGGGAGCAGCTCCTGAGCGTGGTCAGCCACGAGCTGCGCACCCCCGTCACCGTCATCCGCGGCTACAACAACCTGCTCCTCTCGGAGCAGACGGGCTCGCTCGAAGCCCAGCAACGCGACTTCCTCGAGCACAGCAATCGCAGCTGCGAGCGCCTGAATCGTTTCATCGGCGACCTCCTGACCGCCTGCGGCGAGGCCAGCGGGAACGGGCTGGTGCGCCTCGAGAAGGCCTCTCTGGAGTCGCTGCTCGTGGAGGTGATCGCGTATCTCCGGCCACTCCTCGACGAGCGCGATCTGTGCGTCGAGCTCCACCTCGACCCGGAGGCGACCTGGGCCCACTTCGACCCGGCCCGCATCGAGCAGGTGTTGACGAACCTGCTGAGCAACGCGGTCCGCTACTCGAAGCCGGGCACGGCGGTCTCGGTCCGGTCGCGCTCGATCGCGGCGGCGAATCACCGCTTCGTGGAGCTCGCGGTCGTCGATACCGGGCCGGGGGTCGCCAGCGAGGACCAGCGCCGGATCTTCGAGCCCTACGTTCGCGCCGCCGACGACCAGAGCAGCAGCGGTCTGGGCCTGGGCCTCGCCATCTGCAAGCGCATCGTCGATGCGCACGGGGGGACCATCGCCGTCCAGGACGAGCCCGGCTGGGGCAGTCGCTTCAGCTTCACCCTTCCCGCCGCCGATCCGGAGGCGGTCTGACATGGGCCGGCCGAGATGAGCCCGCGCGAGCGCAAGAGCGCATCGGTCGACGAGCCCGTGTCGCGACTACTCGTGGTCGATGACGCCGAGGGCATCCGGACCTACCTGGCGAGCCTGCTCGAGCTGCAGGGCTACCAGGTCGACACCGCCGAGGATGGCCGGAGCGCCATCGCCCTGATCGAAGGCGGTGCCGCCCCCGACGTCGTGATCCTGGACGTGATGATGCCCGGCATCGACGGCATCGAGACCCTGCGTCGGATTCGCGAGATCGACGAGGAGCTTCCGGTGGTGATGCTCTCGGTGGTCGGCAAGGCCTCGACCATCGTCGGCGCCATGCAGCTCGGCGCGGTCGACTACCTCAACAAGCCTTTCGAAGAGGACGAGCTGGCGGCCATCCTCTCGAAGTGGGCGCTTCGTCGCGGCCTCGAGCGGGAGCGGGCGGCGCTGCGGGCGGCCGTGGGGGACCCGGTCACCGACTCCGTCTGGGAGAGCGACGCGATGCAGCGGATCCACGCGCTGATCGAGCAGATCTCCGACACGGACGTGACGGTCCTGATCCAGGGCGAGAGCGGTGTCGGCAAGGAGATCGTCGCCCGTGCCGTCCACGCGCGTTCGGCCCGCAAGGACGGCCCCTTCGTCAAGGTCAACTGCGCGGCGTTGCCCGAGGAGCTGCTCGAGAGCGAGCTCTTCGGCTACGAGAAGGGCGCCTTCACCGGTGCGAACTCCCGCAAGCAGGGTCGCTTCGAGGTGGCGCACCGCGGCACCATCTTCCTGGACGAGATCGGCGAGATGAGTCCGGCCCTGCAGGCGAAGATGCTTCAGGTGCTCCAGGACGGCATCTTCACCCGCCTGGGCGGCCACGAGGAGATCCGCGTGGACGTGCAGGTGGTCAGTGCCACCAATCGTCCCCTGATCGAGATGGTGGCCCAGAACCAGTTCCGCGAGGATCTCTACTTCCGGCTGAACGTCGTGAACATCCAGATCCCGCCCCTGCGCGAGCGCAGGGAGGAGATCGCCGAGCTGGTCCGTACCTTCCTGCGCCGCTACAGCATCCAGTACGAGAAGCCGCACCTCGAGGCCTCGCCGCAGCTGCTGCAGGCCTTCGATCGCTATTCGTTCCCCGGCAACGTCCGGGAGCTCGAGAACATGATCAAGCGCCTGGTGGTGCTCGAGAGCGAGGACGGGATCCTGGAAGAGATCGCGCGCCGGGAATCCGGCGAGGTGCGCGGCCGGACGGGTCTGCAGACCCTGCTCGACGAGATCGAGGAGACCGCGGGCGACGTGCCGCTGCGCGAGGTCGGCCGGCGGGTGGCACAGCAGGCCGAGCGCGAGGCGATCGAGCGCGTCCTGCGTCACACCGGATGGAACCGCAAGCAGGCGGCCAAGCTCCTGAACGTGAGCTACAAGACTCTGCTGCAGAAGATCCGGGAGACTGGACTGGTCGCCGAGTGAGCGCCGCCCGGTACCGGGCCGAGGGGATCACGCGTGGAAGCGCTTTCGGAGTCGTCCCGGCAGGCATGCTCCTGGCGGTGGTCTTCGGAGCCCGCTGAGACCCGCGTGAGGCGCCGTCCGTGAGAGCCCTGCGCTCGGTCCTGCTCCTGTTCCGCTTCCCGCCGGACTTCGCCGGCGGAGGCCTCCAGGCCAGCCGGCTGATGGAGCGGCTCGGCGCCCAGGGCGTCGAGATGCGCGCCCTCACCATGGCACCGGATAGCGTGCCGGCGGCGACCCGCGAGCGAGCCTTCGGCGGAGAGGTGCGCCGCTTCCGGGTCTTCGGCGGACCCTGGACCCAGGACATCCTGCTCTCCTTGAAGGCCGGTCTGTGGCTGCTGCTGCGCTCGGACTGGGACCTGCTGCACTGCAGCGGCTTCTCCTACTTCGGGGTGCTTCCCGTCCTGGTCGCGAAGTGGAAGGGCCGGCCGGTGCTGATCAAGACCACGGTCCTGGGGCGCAACGGTGCCTTCAACCCGGGTCGCAGCTGGCTGGCCCGCAAGCTGCTCGGCGTCTACGCCCGCGCCGACGTGATCGTTGCGCTCTCGCAGGCCCTCGAGGACGACCTGCGCGGGCAGGAGCGCGTGCAGTCCCGGGTCCTGCAGATCCCGAACGGAGTCGACACGGAGCTCTTCCGCCCCGCCCGCGGCGACGAGCGCGCTCGCGCGCGCGCCGCCTTCGACCTGGATCCGGCGGCGACCGTGATCGTCAGCTGCGGGATGCTGTACCCGCGCAAGAACGTCGCCGCGCTGGTCCGCTCCCTGTCCGTCACCACCACCCGGCCCCTGTGTCTGGTGGTGGCGGGGCCGCCGGGTCCCGACGCCGCCTACCTGGCCGAGATCGACGAGGCCATCGCCGCAGTACCCGAGGGCGTCGAGGTGCGTCTGGTCGGCGGGCTGGAGCCCGAACGCCTGGCCGAGCTGCACCGGGCCGGCGATCTCTTCGTCCTCCTGTCTCGTGCCGAGGGGCTGCCGAATGCCCTGCTCGAGGGGATGGCGTCCGGTCTCGCCTGCGTGGCCAGCGACATCCCCGGGGCGGCGGACGTTCTCGACGAGCGGGGTGGAGGCGTGCTGGTGCCACTCGACGACGCCGCCGAACTCGCCGCGACCCTGGATCGCCTGGCCGATGATCCCGCGGAGCGCGTGCGGCTCGGGTCCCGGGCCCGACAGCGAATCGAGGACGAGTTCGCCCTGGACCGGATCGCCGAGCGCTACCGCGCCCTCTACGACGAGATGCTGGCTTCGGGGTCGACGTCGTGAAGGTGCTGGTGAACGCCATCGCCTGCCGGGTTGCCGGCGGGAGGACCGTGGGGCTGAACTTCCTGCGCTGCTACCGGGAATCCGGCTTCCCGCACGACCTGATCGTCTACGCGCCGGCCGGAGTCGGCTACGAGGAGCTCGACGGGGGCCGGGTCCGTGTCGAGGTCGCGCCTCCCGTGGTCCACCAGGGTCTCGCGCGCCCGTGGGTCGACCACGTCTGGTCCCGGCGCATCCTGGCCCGTCATCGCCCCGACGTGCTCTTCGCCATGGGGAGCATCGCGTACCCGACCCGCATCCCGCAGGTCGTCCTCTATCACTGGCCCTATGCGATCTATCCGGAGCCCGAGGTCTGGCAGCACATGTCTCTCGCCGACGTCGTGACCCGACGCGTCCGGCGCTGGCTCTTCGGTGGTCGGAGGCACCACGCCGCCTGGTTCGCGGCACAGACCGAGACGGCGAAGCAGAGACTCGAGCGACTCTGGGGCCTCGACAACGTGGAGGTCATTCCCAACGCGGTCTCGCTGCCGCCGCGCGGCGACCGCGCCCCACAGACCTCCGCCTATGCGGACCGGATTCCCGATGGGAAACGAGCGCTGTTGTGCCTGACGCGGTGGTACCCGCACAAGAACCTCGAGATCCTGCTGGAGCTCGGCCGCCGGATTCGCGACGAGAAGCTCCCCTGGGTGGTGCTGACCACCGTCTCGCCGGGTGACGATCGTGCGGCGGCCCGCTGGGTGGCCGCGGTCGATCGGGGGGAGCTGGGGGAGGTGATCGTGAACCTCGGCAGCGTCCCGATGGAGGAGGTGCCGGGTCTGTACGCGGCCTCCAGCGGCCTGCTGCTGCCGACCCTGCTCGAGTCCTTCACCGGGACCTACGTGGAGGCCATGCACTTCGGCCGACCGGTGTTCACCTCGGATCGCGACTTCGCCCACGACGTGTGTGGCGACGTGGCGTGGTACTTCGATCCCCACGACGGCGAGTCGATCCGCAGCACGCTGGCCCGAGCCTTCGACGATCCCGCCGAGATGCAGCGTCGCGTCGACCGGGGACTGCGGCGCACGGCGGAGTTCCCGGAGTGGCCCGAGGTGACCGAGCGCTACGTGCGGCTGCTGGAGCGGGCCGGAGGGCAGCGGTGAGCCGGCCGGGCGGGGTGCACCAGCGCGTGCCCGGGGAGCTCTGGCGCTTCACCTTCGGGGCGGGGCGCATCTACCGTCGGGTGGAGCACGCCCTGCGGAGCGTCCTGGCCCGCGAGAACCCCCGGCCCGTCTTCGTGCTGGGCAACCAGAAGTCCGGCACCACCGCGATCGCTGCGTTGCTGGGGAGAGCCTGCGGGCTCTCGGTCTCCCTCGACATGCTGCAGGAGACCAACTTCCCCTGCTTCCATCGCGTGATCGAGGGCAAGCTCTCCTTCGAGCGCTATCGCCGACGGAACCGCTTCGAGTTCTCGCACGAGATCGTCAAGGAGCCGAACCTGACCCTCCTGTACCCGTTCCTCGCGGAGGCCTTCCCCGGCTCGGAGATGGTCTTCGTGGTGCGCGATCCGCGGGACAACATCCGCAGTCAGCTGAACCGGCTGCAGATCCCGGGCGACCTTCCGGGTCTGGAGGCCGCGTACCGCCAGCGCCTGAACGCCGGCTGGAAGCTGGTCGTCGATGGCCGCTGGCTCGGGATCGAAGGCGACCACTACGTCGACCAGCTCGCCGGGCGGTGGCTCCACTGCGTGCGCATCTACCGCCAGGCGGCGGATCGCATGAGACTCGTTCGCTACGAGGACTTCATGGCCGACAAGCTTGGAGAGCTCGGGCGCCTGGCAGCAGACCTCGAGCTCCCGGTGATCGAGGACGTGCGGGACGCCCTCGATCGGGACTTCCAGCCCCGGGGACAGCGGGGTGCCGACTGGCGGGACTTCTTCGGTGCCGAGAATCTGGCGCGGATCGAGAAGATCTGCGCCGAGGAGATGGACTCCCTCGGCTACGACTGAGCGAGCCCCACCGGACGTCGTCGCGCGATCCAGCAGGCGCGCGGGGATTCGAGGGCAGTCACGGACGCCCTCGTCCGCTCGCCAGACCCCGCTCTGGCGCGAAGGGTCGGTGGGTCCCGCTCACCGCGGGCCTCCGAGGCGGACCGCCGTCTCCAGCGAGTCGACGAGCTGCTCCATGTAGCTCCCGATGTCGTAGCGCTCGTCGATGATCCGTCGGCTGTGGCGACCCATCCGGTCGAGCCGGTCGGGCTTCGAGAGCATCTCCTCGAGGCGCGCTTCCAGCTCCTCCGGTGCGCCGGGCGGAACCAGATGTCCGTTTCCGCCTTCCTCGACGAGGTCCCGCTCGCATCCGTCCGCCAGGGTGGCGACGATCGGGAGGCCATGGGTCATCGCCTCGGAAATGGCGAGCCCGCCGAGACCGGGCAGGACCAGCACGTCGCCGAGCTCGAACCAAGGTGCGACTCCCTCGACGACCTCGCCGGCGAAGACGATGTCGGGAGCACCGGTCCGCCGCGCGTGCGACTCGAGCACCTGTCGGTGCGAGCCGTCCCCCACGATCACCAGGGCCAGGTCGGGGTAGCGGTCGCGCAGCCGCGCGTAGACGTCGATCAGGTCCTCCACCCGCTTGTAGGGCGCCAGGGCGCCCACGAAGAGCAGGACGCGGCGATCGTCGAGCCCCAGCCGGGCGCGCAGCTCCTTCGCGGGCTCGCGCGCCGCCGGAATCCGTTCGCGCACCGCATCGGTGTCCACGCAGTTCACCGCGATGAAGCAGCGCTCGGCCGGGTAGCCGCACGCCTCGAAGTACTCCCGGGCCAGGCTGCTGTAGCCGAGGTAGGTGGTGCACTGCCTCTCGAGAAAACGCACCAGGCCCCGGAAGAGCCGCTGCCCGGTCGAAAGGGGGCCCGGGTGCGGAATGGCGCCGAGGGTCCACCACACCACCGGAACCCGCATCAGGCGGGCCCACAGGATCAGCACGCACACCATCGGGAGGTTCGCGCCGCCCTCCGCCAGGATCACGTCGGGTCGCTCGCGCCAGAGGCGAACCGGAAGCCCCGGCCACAGGGGCCAGGTGATCTCGCGGGCGTCGGTCACCCGGGAGACCAGCCGCAGGGTCCACAGCTCGCGATGGGCGAAGCCCGACAGGTCGTTTCCGTTCACCGTCTTGGTGTCCGGGAAGTCACTGCCGTGCAGGGCCACGAAGTCGATCCCTTCGCGGACCGCCAGGCGCCGGAAGACGGGGGTGCGCCAGTGCGGCAGCACCCGGTGGACGAGGACCACCTTCACGCGCGCGTGCTCAGGGAGTCAGGCGCACCGGCGCGCCCGCAGCCGCCGATTCGAGCATGGCGAAGGTGACGCGCGACACGTTGACGATCTCCTCGATCGTGAACGGAGAGGGCTCGCCGCGCTGGACGGCATCCACCACCTCGCGGATCTCGGTGGCCTGGCCCTTGTCCTGGCTGAGGCTGCGGTAGCGGCGCTGGCCCGACAGCTCGGTCACCCGGAAGTTGGTGCAGCGAGCGGTCTTGCCTTCGCCGGAGACCTCGAAACGCTCCTTGGGGAGCGCCGGGTCCGCGTGGGCCAGGTACTCGAGGGTGCAGCTCGAGCCGTCGGGATAGCTCAGGACGGCGACCATGGAGTCGTCGAGCTCGGTATCGTCCGTGACGAAGCGCGCATAGACCGAGCTGCAGCTCTGCCCGACCAGGTAGTTGGCGAGGTCCACGAAGTGACAGGCCTCGCCGATGACGCGCCCGCCTCCCTCGAGCGGGTCCATGCTCCAGGTGTCGCGCGGGGGTGGCCCGGCGGAGACGCTGTAGTGGATGGTGAGCGGTCCGCTCCGGTTCTCGAAGAAGCTGCGGATGCGGCGGGCGTGAGGCGAAAAGCGCCGGTTGTAGCCGACGGCGAAGAACGCGTCCCGTTCGCGGATCTGCTCGGCCAGTCCGTCGAGGTCTTCGGCGTTGAGTGCCACCGGCTTCTCGACCCAGACGGCCTTTCCCTCTTCGATGGCCCGGTGTGCCAGCTCGACGTGGGTGTCGTGGCGGGTGGCGATGAAGACCAGCCCCACGTTGGGGTCGCGGAAGACGGCTTCGGGGTTCGTGCCGCAGCCGCTGAAGCCGAACTTCTCGGCGCTGCGGCGCGCCGAGGCTCCGGTCGCCGTCACGAGGGTGAGGCGGTGGACGTCGCTGCGTCGATCGAGCAGGGGCAGGAGCAGCGCCTTCGCGTAGTTGCCGGCCCCGATGA
>JANQSB010000281.1 GCA_028284295.1 Myxococcota bacterium
GGCGCTTTGTGCGTGCCGGAGCCGCTCCTGCGGCTCGGGATCCGGCCGCACGGGCTTGCCGTAGCGGCCGCAGGACGCGGCCGCGAGCACCAGGGCGACGCAGAGGGCCGCCAGCGGAAGGAAGCGCCGAAGCCTCACGATCCCGGCTCCGCGTCGAGCGCCTTCCAGGCGTCGTCGACCTCCGAGCGGGCCTGTTCGAGGGCCGCGCGCACCGTGGCACGAGCGGTGCCTCCCGGCAGCGTGCGGCTCTCGAGGCTGGCATCCAGGTCGAGCAGCTCCGCGCTGCCAGCCGGGAAGGCCGGGTGGAAGCCCTTCATCTCGTCGTGATCGAGGGCCCGCAGGTCGACGCCCTCGCGCGTGCAGTGACCGACGATCTCGCCGACCGCCTCGTGGGCCTCGCGGAACGGCACGCCCTCGCGGACCAGGATCTCGGCGAGATCCGTCGCCAGCAGCATCGGGTCCGAGGCGGCCTCCCGCATGCGCGCGGCATCGACGCGCAGGGTGGCGAGGGACCCGGCCATCACCTCCAGCGAGTCGGCCAGGGTGGACGCGGAATCGAAGATGGGCTCCTTGTCTTCCTGCATGTCGCGGTTGTAGGTGAGGGGCAGGCCCTTCATGGTGGTCAGCAGGGAGACCAGGTTGCCGATGCTGCGGCCGGTCTTGCCGCGGACCAGCTCCGGGACGTCCGGGTTCTTCTTCTGGGGCATCAGGCTCGAGCCGGTCGAGTAGGCGTCGGCCAGCTCGACGAAGCCGAACTCGGCGCTCGACCACAGCACCAGCTCCTCGGCCAGTCGCGACAGGTGGACCATGGCGATGGCGGCCGCCGCCAGGAACTCCATGCCGGCGTCCCGGGACGACACCGTGTCCATGCTGTTGCGGGTGGGCTCCTCGAAGCCGAGAGCGTCCGCGGTGTCCTGGCGGTCGAGGGGCAGGGTCGAGCCCGCCAGGGCCCCGGCCCCCAGCGGCGACCGGGAGATGCGTCGTCGTGCGTCATGGAAGCGTGACGCATCCCGGCCCAGGACCTCGACGTGGGCGAGCCAGTGGTGGGCCAGGCGCACGGGCTGGGCGCGCTGCAGGTGCGTGTAGCCCGGCAGCACCGTGTCGACGTGCTCGCTGGCCCGCTCCACCAGGATCCGGCGCAGGTCGTGCAGCCCGCGCTCGGCTGCCCGACACGCGTCCCGCAGGTAGAGGGCCAGGTCCGTGGCCACCTGGTCGTTCCGCGAGCGTCCGGTGTGCAGCCGGCCGGCAACGGGGCCCACGTGCTCGCGCAGCCGGGCCTCCACGTTCATGTGGATGTCCTCGAGCCCGGGGTCGAAGGGGAACTCCCCCGACGCCAGCTCCGTCTCGATCTTCTGGAGACCGGACACGAGCGTGTCGACGTCCGCCGGATCGACGAGCCCGCTGCGCCCGAGCATGCGCGCGTGCGCGATGGACCCGCGGATGTCGTAGCGCGCGAGTGCCCGGTCGAAATGGACCGACGCGCTGAAGCGCTCGACCGTCGGGTCGGTGGCTTCGGCGAATCGACCTCCCCACGGCTTCTTCTCGGCGGGCATCCGGGTAATCTCGCGGTTTCGCGAGGGATCCACAAGCTCGGCCCGCGCGGGGTACGCTGGGGGCGGGGGGATCGTTTGGCCGCGCGCAAGAAGAAGGCAGCTGCCTCGAAGGCGGGGCGTGCACGCAGCTCCGGCTCGACGGGGGCTCGCAAGACGTCCCGCAAGAAGAAGGCGGCTCGGAGCCGCAAGGCGTCACGGCGGGGTCGCAAGCCCGCCCCCTGGCGGGGTCCCGTGGCTCGCGCCCTGGCCGTGATCGCCGCGGTGCTCGGCTTCTGGGCCTCGAGCTGGGTGCTCGAGCAGGACCAGGTGGTGCGCGCCCGCTTCGAGGGCCGCCGCTTCGCGGTGCCTTCACAGGTGCTCTCGGCGCCGACCGTCCTCTACCCCGGGCTCGACTGGAAGCGCATCGAGCTGCCGGAGACCCTCGAACGGCTGGGCTATCGCGAGCTGCGCGAGCCCGGAGATCCGACGCCCGGCCGCTACCGCTGGGGGCGCGGCCGGCTGCGGGTGCACCTGCGGGCCTTCGACCATCCCTCCCGCCGCGAGCCCGCCCGAGACGTGGAGATCCGGCTCGCCGGCAACGTGATCGACTCCATCGTCGAGCGGCCGGGCGGCGGCGAGGTCGGCATGGTGATGCTGGAGCCCGAGCTCGTGGGGGCCTACTACGGGATCGACGAGCGCGAGCAGCGTGACCTCGTGCGGCTCGAAGAGCTCCCGCGGCACCTGTCCGATGCCGTGCTGGCCGTCGAGGACCAGCGCTTCGAGAGCCACCACGGTGTGGATCCGCGCCGCATCGTCGGTGCCTTCCTGGCCAACGTGAAGGCGGGCGGCATCCGGCAGGGTGCCAGCACCCTGACCCAGCAGCTGGTCAAGAACTTCTTCCTGACCCCGGAGCAGACCTTCCAGCGCAAGTTCACCGAGGCCGTGATGGCCCTGCTCGTCGAGGCCCGGTACGACAAGGAGGCGATCCTCGAGAGCTACTTGAACGAGATCTACCTCGGACAGCGGGGATCGACGGAGATCCACGGGGTGGGCGAGGCGGCGAAGTTCTACTTCGGCAAGCGCGCCTCGGAGCTCAGCGTGTCGGAGTCGGCGCTGCTGGCCGCGATCGTCCAGTCTCCCAACCGTCTCAGCCCGCACCGCCATCCGGAGCGGGCGCTCGAGCGACGCAACCTGGTGCTCGACCTGATGCTCGAGCAGGGCCGTCTGACCCGCGAAGAGCACGACCGCGCCCAGGCCGAGCCGATCCGGGTGGCGACCATCACCCCCGAGGTCGGCGAGTCCCGCTACTTCCTCGACGCGCTGAAGCGACAGCTGCCCGAGGTGTACGACAGCGACGTCCTCGCCGTCGAAGGCCTCGAGATCTACTCGACCCTCGATCCGCGTCTCCAACGCGCCGCCGTACAGGCGCTGTTGAATGGCCTCGAGCGCATCGAGTCCCAGTACCCGGAGCTGCGCGAGGAGGACGGTGCCAAGCGACTGCAGGGATGCGTCCTCGCGATGCGCCCCCAGACGGGGGAGATCCTCGCCCTCGCCGGCGGTCGCAGCTACGGGGAGTCGCAGTTCGATCGCTGCACCCAGGCTCGGCGTCAGGCGGGAAGCACCTTCAAGCCCTTCGTCTACATCGCCGGGCTGGAGCCCCGGGGGTCCGATCCGCCCACCATCACGCCGGCCAGTCTGCTCTCGGACACGCCCCTCGAGGTCGAGACCCGACAGGGACCCTGGACGCCGCGGAACTACGACCACGAGTTCCGCGGCCCCGTGACTGCGCGCCACGCGCTCGAAGGCTCGCTCAACATCCCGGTGATCCGACTGGGGATGGAGGTCGGGGTCGAGCGGGTGATCGACGTCGCGCGCCGTCTGGGCATCACCAGTCGCATGCCGGCCGTGCCGAGCCTCGCCCTGGGCACGGCGGCGGTCGCGCCCGTGGAGGTCGCGCGCGCCTACTCGACCATCGCCAACGGTGGCATCCGTCCACAGCCCCACACCTTCGAGGACGTGGTGGCCGGTGGGGAGACCCTGGAGCGTCGCGAGCTCCGCTTCGAGCGGGTGCTGGACGACGGTGTGGCCTACCTCGCCACCTCGCTCCTCGAGGGGGTGGTGGAGCGCGGCACCGGTCGACGCGTTCGGGCCATGGGCTTCCAGGGACCCGTTGCGGGCAAGACCGGCACCACCGATGACGAGTACGATCTGTGGTTCGTCGGCTTCACGCCGGAGCTGGTGGTCGTCGTGTGGGTGGGCTTCGACGAGCCGCGTACCATCGGAGTCCAGAGCAGCTGGGGGGCACTCCCCATATGGGTCGACTTCATGAAGCGAGCGTACGGAACACGGATCCGGGGCCTGTTCCCGAGGCCGCCCAACGTTCGCGAGCTCGAGATCAATCCCGAGACGGGCGCCATCGCGATGGTCGGCTGTCGGGTCACGGCCACCGAGGTGTTCCTGCGTGGCACCGAGCCCCAACGCATCTGCGATTGGAAGAGCCCCAACGCGGAGCGCGCGGTGGACGTCGACCGCGAGCGCCGGCCCCGTCGCGGCGGCTTCTGGGATCGGATCTTCGGTCGATGAGCTCGCGCCCGGGCGCAGCGCGTTCGCTCCTGTGGGTCTCGATGGCCGCACTGCTGCTCGGATCGGCTTGCACGCTCTCGCTTCCGCGCTCCACGCGCACCGTCGAAGCGCTGCGGATCAGCGAGGTCGTCGACGAGGGAGACCCCGCGCGCCGCGCCTCGAACCGCCTGGTGGTGAAGGGGCTCGACGCCGACGCTGCCGGCGCGCCGGAACGCGCGCTGGGGATCTACGAGGAAGCGCTCCGCGTCGACGCCACGAATCCCTACGCGTACCTCGCCATCGCCCGTCATCATGCGAGCGGGGACGACCCGAGCTGGGCGCTCTCGTTCCTCGACAAGGCCGACGCGCTGTTTCGCGCGGACGGAGGGCCGTCCCCGAGGGTTCAGCCGCACCTCGTCGGGCTGCGCGGACAGGCCCTGTACGCCAGCGGCCGCATCGACCAGGGACTGCCGCTGCTCGAGGAGGCCTGGCAGACGGCGCCCGACGTCTGGACCGACGGTCGTCTCGACGCGGCCGAGCTGAGGTAGGCGGGCGTGGCGCCGAAGCTCCGGATCCTGCTCGGCGTGGTGCTCGTCGCGCTTCCCTTCGATCAGCTGTGCAAGCTGCTCGTGGAGTCGCGACTGGTCTACGGCGAGCGCGTCGCCGTGGTCGACGGCTTCTTCTACGTGACCCACGCGCGCAATCCGGGTGCGGCATTCGGTCTCTTCGCGGGAATGGCCGACGACGGTCGGCTGGTCGGGTTCGCGATCGTCTCGCTGATCGCGATCGTCGTCATCGGCGCCTTCTATCAACGTCTGGCCCCCGGGGATCGTGTCCAGGCCCTCGGACTGAGCCTCGTGCTCGCCGGTGCCGCGGGCAACTTCATCGATCGCATCTGGCGCGGTGAAGTCGTCGACTTCCTGCACCTGCGGCTATGGCCCGGTTATGCGTGGCCGGACTTCAACGTCGCCGATCTCTGCATCGTGATGGGGGTCGTCGCCCTCATGGTCGACCTCTTCTCTCGCGAAGCACTCGCCCGCGCGAGCTGAACCGCGACGCGGGCGACCCGCGCCACCCGCGATCTGTGCCGGAACGCGCGCGCAGGGGCGCCGATTTTTTTCGTCGGCGCGCGAATCTTGGATTCGCGTTCAGCGACGCGTGCATCACCCACGAAACGTCTACGCACGAATGTGTCATCGACCTTTCGGGGACGCGATCCGTCGTTGACAAGGTTCCCGCATCCCTATAACTCTGGGCTCGTCCATTCACAGTCACGTCACGCAATCGCAACCGATTTGCAGTCACGACCTTTCTAACCCCCTGACGCGCGGACCCTTCCGGCCCCCCGGCGTCAAGAGAGGAAACGGATGAGCAAGCCCAAGAGCGACTACAGCATCCAGACGGTCAGCAATGCGCTGCGCCTGCTCGAGGTCTTCTACCACGAGCCCGAGCTGGGTGTGAGCGAGCTCTCGCGACGACTGGGTCTCCACAAGAACAACGTGTTCCGCCTGCTGGCCACACTGGAGCTGGGTGGCTACGTGGAGCAGTGCAAGACGAACGATCAGTATCGACTCGGGGTCCGCTGCCTCGAGCTCGCCCGCGCGTACGGCCGCAGCCACAGCCTGGTCGAACGGGCGCGACCAACTCTGACGGATCTCGTCGCCGAGCTGGGGGAAACCGCCCACCTCGGCGTCCTGCACGACTTCGAGGTCGTGCACCTGGACGGCGCCCAGCCCAAGCGGATGCTGGTCACCACCTCGCGGGTCGGCCAACGGCTGCCCGCCCACTGCAGCGCGCTCGGCAAGGTCCTGATCGGCTGTGCGTCTGCCTCGGTTCGCGAGGCCTACCACCAGAGCGTGGTCTCGGGGGGCCTCGAGGCGGTCACGCCGGATACCGTCGTGGACGGTGCCAAGCTGGTCGACCACCTGAGCACCGTGGCCGGCCAGGGTTATGCGTTGGATCTCGGCGAGTGCGAGGTCGGGCTCAACTGCATCGCCGCCCCCGTCTACGGGGAGGACGGCGACGTGGCTGCCGCGCTGTCGGTCTCGGGTCCCTCGTTCCGGATGTCCGAGGACGTGCTCTTCTCCGCCGTCCTCCCGGAGCTGTCGGCGGGAGCCCAGCGCCTGTCGGAGTCGCTGGGCTTCGAGGGCTGACGCGAAGCACCCGGTCCGCTTCGTCCGACGCGACCGCAGGGCTTCGCGGAACGGCACCCACCGGGTGCGCGGTCTCCACCTCGCGGTCATCCCGGGGCGCGTGCTCCGTCTGGGGTGACTCTGCCTCGGATCTGATAGACTTCGCCGCTCTCCACCCTCCCTAGGCAGCCTCGGACGGAGCGTCCTCGAGGGGACCGCTCGTCGTTCTCGATCCGGGTGCGAAAAGAGAGCACTTCGTGACGCTCAAGGAAGACGCGCTCGCATATCACGCGTCCGGTCGCCCCGGCAAGGTCAAGGTCGTCCCCACCAAGGCGACCGATACGGCCGAAGACCTGTCGTTGGCGTACACCCCGGGGGTCGCGGAGCCCTGCCTCGAGATCGCCGACTGCCCCGACGACGCCTACCGGTACACCGCCAAGGGCAACCTGGTAGCGGTCATCTCGAACGGGACCGCCGTGCTGGGGCTGGGCAACATCGGCGCCCTGGCGGGCAAGCCGGTGATGGAAGGCAAGGGCGTCCTCTTCAAGCGCTTCGCGGACATCGACGTCTTCGACATCGAGATCGACAGCACGGATCCGCAGGAGATCATCCGGACCTGCCAGCTGATCGCACCCACCTTCGGGGGCATCAACCTGGAAGACATCCGGGCCCCCGAGTGCTTCGAGATCGAGGAGGAGCTGAAGCGCACCCTCGACATCCCGGTCTTCCACGACGACCAGCACGGCACGGCGATCATCTCGGGCGCTGCCCTGCTGAACGCCTGCGCGATCAACGAGCACGACATCTCGGAGCTCCGGATCGTGGTCTCGGGAGCGGGGGCCGCCTCCATCTCGGTCTGTCGCCTCTACAAGAGCCTGGGAGCGCGGGCCGAGAACATCACGATGATCGACTCCCGCGGCGTCATCTACAAGGGACGGCGGGAGGGGATGAACTCCTACAAGGAGGAGTTCGCCGTCGAGACCGACGCGCGAACCCTCGCCGACGCCATGGCGGGCGCGCAGGTCTTCGTCGGCCTCTCCCAGGGCGGCGTCGTCTCGAAGGAGATGGTCGAGTCGATGGGCGAGCGCCCGATCATCTTCGCGATGGCGAACCCCAACCCGGAGATCACCCCCGACGACGTCCAGGTGGTTCGCAAGGACGCCATCATGGCGACCGGCCGCTCCGACTACCCGAACCAGGTCAACAACGTGCTGGGCTTCCCGTTCATCTTCCGGGGGGCCCTCGACGTGCGCGCCACCGCGATCAACGAAGAGATGAAGCTCGCGGCGGTGCACGCCCTGGCAGAGCTCGCCCAGCGTGGCGAGGTCGTGCCCGAGGTGGTCAAGCGCGCGTACCCCGGCGAGGACTTCGACTTCGGGCCCAACTACATCATCCCGAAGCCCTTCGATTCGCGCGTGCTCCAGTACGTGGCACTCGCCGTCGCCCAAGCCGCTATGGAGAGCGGCGTCGCGAGGCAGCCGATCGACTTGCGAGAGTACGAACAACGCCTGTTACGGACTGTCGGCGAAATCGCGAAGCTCTAGGCCGCCGATAGCACGGCATCTTCGCGACCTGCTCGCTCCGAGTCGCTCGACGTACGGGAGTACGTCTTCGCTCCTCTCCACTCCGCGGGCCACGAATCTGCCGCACTCTCGACGGCCTCGCGGCGCCGGCCCAGGATGAGGGACGTGCCTCGCGCGTGCTCAGCCCGACGGCGGCGGGGCGGCTTCGGGCTCTTCTTGCTCGGTTTGTTCTTTTCTTCGGGTGTCGAAGAGCCAGGCGACTCCGACTCCGAGGAGGTAGAGGGCCATCAGGGGGACGGCCAGGAAGATCTGGCTGACCGGGTCGGGTGGGGTGAGGACGGCTCCCGTCACGAAGACGGCGAGCACCGCGTAGGGAGTGGCTCGGAAGAGCTGGCCCGAGTCGACGATTCCGGCGATCGAGAGGAAGAAGACGAAGAGCGGGAGCTCGAAGGCGATGCCGAACACCAGGAACATGCGGGAGGTGAGCGAGAAGACCTCCTTCATGGTCCAGGCCGAGATGACGAAGTCGCTGTCGAAGCCGGTCAGGAAGCCGAACATCAGCGGGAAGACGATCGAGTAGCCGAAGACGGCTCCTCCGCCGAAGAGGATCGTCGAGCTGAGGACGAAGGGGACGATGGTCTTCTTCTCGCTCGGGTAGAGGCCGGGTGCGACGAAGGACCAGATCTGCCAGAACCAGAGTGGAAGGGACAGCACGAAGCCCGCGAGCAGGGCGCACTTCACGTAGGTGAAGAAGATCTCGGTGGGCGCGATCGCCTGCAGCTTGCCCTGCTCGGGTGAGAGGGCCTCGACGGCGGGCGCCAGCAGGTAGCCGAAGATCTCCTCCTTGTACCCCCACGCAACCGCGAAGCCGACCGCCCAGCCGATCAGGATCTTCGCGATGCGGTTGCGCAGCTCGCCCAGGTGCTCGCTGAGCGGGAGCGCCTCGTCAGTCGCCACGGGAGCCGTGGCCTCGGGTGTCGTCGTCGGCCGCGCCGTTCGCGGCTTCGACCGGCTTCGGGGGTTCGGGCCCCGGGTCGGCGGATCGCTCGCTGCCCGGATCGGCGCCCTCGCTGGAAGCGGCGCCGGGGCCGTCTTCGGATCCGTCGGGGAGGGCCGGGCTGCCGGCCTGGGCGGGAGGCTGGGTCTCGGGTCGCGGAGCGGGCGTACGCGTGGGGTCGAGGTCGAGATCGAAGCTGCGGCGCAGGTCGCTCGACGCGCGCCGGAACTCGGCCAGGCCGCGACCCATGGAGCGTGCCAGCTCCGGCAGCCGCTTGGGGCCGAAGACCAGCAGCGCCACGACTGCGATCAGGAGCATCTCCCAGCCACCGATTCCGAACATGGGACGGAACTTAGCAGGGCGCCGAAGCTGGACGGGCCCGGGCGGGCGATCGACGAACCCCCCTCTGGTTCCGCCGTCGATCGCCGCCCGAGCCCGACCTCACACCCCCCAAGGTGTGCGTCGCTTCGTCGTGTGTCGCCCCGGCATCACCCGCGTGCTCGCACGAAGCGAGGCGCCAGGGGCGCGAGCGCGTCGACCGTGAGCTCGAAACGTCCTTCGGCCATGCGCCGGCAGGCGACGACGCGAGCCAGCGTCTCCGACGGCTCGCCGTCGCCCAGGTCCTGCACCTGCACGCGCAGCAGCTCGCCGAGCGCCGCCGGGCTGCCGGTCACCAGGTGGAGCTCGCTGCCGGTCCCGTCCCGGGTGAAGGCGGTGTGGACCGAGTGCTCGCTCGCGGCCCGCGGATAGACGCTGTAGCGGGCGATGCGGATGACCCCGCTCTCGTTCGATTCGGACTGGAGGGCGCCTGCGCTCATGCCGACGCTCCCAGGCGGGGCGCCTCTTCGCCCCGGGGCTCGGCGCCGACCTCGACGCGACCGCTCTCGATCATGCGGACGAAGGCCAGCAGGACTGCGGGGTCGAAGCGCGTGCCGGACTGCTTCTGCATGCGTTCGAGGGCGGCCTCGGTGGAGAGGGACAGAAGGGGCTCGTCGGCACGGGTGAGCTTGTCGAAGGCATCGACGACCGCGATCACGCGCGCGGCCAGCGGAATCGCCTCCCCTTCGAGTGCGTTCGGGTACCCGCTGCCGTCCCAGGCCTCGTGGTGGTGGCGGATCGCGCCCGCGACGCCCTCGTCGAAGCCGAGCGGGCCCACCAGACCCGCGCCCATCTCCGGGTGCTCTTCCTCCTGGGCGATGTCGGGGCGGCTGCGCAGCTGCGCGCGCTGCTTGTCTTCTTCGCTCAAGCCGACCTTCCCGATGTCGTGGAGGAACGACGAGATGCGGATCTGCTCCCGCAGCTCCTCGGGCACGCCGAGCTGCTCGGCCAGCAGGTCCGCGTAGAAGCCGACCCGTTGCGAGTGCTTCCGGAGCTCGCCGTCCCGGCTCTCGAGGGCCTGCGCGAGGACGTCCAGGAACTCCAGGGTGTCGTCCGCGGACGGGGCCTGCTCCTCGGCGGGGGCTTCGGGCGCGGCGGTCGCCGCGCCGTCGTCTTCCGGGTCCTCCTCCCGGCCCAGCAGCTTCTGCCGCAGCTCGCCCTCGCTGCCGAGGGCCGACAGCAGCTCGCCGCTGTCCCGGTCCTTGCCCAGGACCTCCCCGACTCCTTCGAGGAAGTCGACGAGGTGGGAGCGCTTCTGCTTGCGGTCGAGCGCGCGGCTGACCGCGGCGCTCACCTGGACGACGTCGAAGGGCTTGGAGATGTAGTCGCAGATCCCCGAGCGCAGACCTTCGACTGCCGTCTGGATGCTGCCGTTGCCCGTGATGATGATGATCTCGGTGGAGGGGAAGTCCCGTCGCACCGTGCGCATCAGGTCCTCGCCGCAGATGCCCGGCATCTGCAGGTCGATGGTGATGAGATCGACCGGCGTGCTGCGCATCACCTCGAGGGCCTCGCGGCCGTCTGCCGCGGTCAGGACGCGGTGGGCGGGCGAGAGGATCATCTTGAGGGACTCTCGCGGGCCGTGTTCGTCGTCGACCACCAGGATCGAGGTCTTGCTCAGCATGTAGGCGGTCGGCCGGATCTGGGGCTGGGGGATGTGGGCCATGTCACGAAGGCTTCGCAAGCCACGTGCCAGCGGCAGCCCGAGCGTCACTCCCGGCGCAAGTCCCCGGAAGTCCATCGGTTGAAGCGGGGACGGATTCTTCCAACCGGCCTCGTGCGCCTGGTCTTCGCGTTCCGCCGCGAACACCCGCTGCACACCGGCCGGCAGGCAGCCCGCGCAAGCTCCCGTCCCCGGGTCGCCATTCGCGATCGTTCCTTTCGGAACGCCTCGGCCGGGACGTTCCGGCGCGAACAGTGCCGGCTGGCTCAGGCCCGGGGCGTCTTCTCCTTGCCTTCTTCCAGCCCGAAGCGGTCCATCTTGAGCTTCAGGACGCGCCGCGTGATCCCCAGCTCGTTGGCGGCGCGGGTCTGGTTCCAGCCCGTGCGCTCCAGCGCTTCGCGCAGAAGATCGCGTTCGAAGCGGCCCACCGTCTCCTCGAAGCCCGCCCGGCCGGCGCGCCAGTCGTCCCGCAGCGACTCGGTGAGGCCGCTGCGGACCACGTCCTCGGGAAGGTCCTCGACCT
>JANQSB010000284.1 GCA_028284295.1 Myxococcota bacterium
CCAGGAGCAGTGCCTCTTCGGCGTGGCCGCCCCGGCCTTCGAAGAAGGCCGTCACGCCCATCACCCGCTGTCCCACCGCGAAGCCCTCGACCTCGCCCGGGTCGACGACCTCTGCGCAGACCTCGTGGCCGGGCGTGAAGGGTCGCGCCGGTCGGTACGGGTAGCGCTCGCGACACATCAGGACCTCCGGAAGCGAGAGCGCGGCCACGCGCACCTTGACGCGCATGCTTCCGGCGCCGGGGCTGGGAGGATCGCGATCCACCAGCTGCATCACGTCGGCGGGCTCGCCGACCCCCGTCACGCTCCAGGCCTTCATCGCACCTCCGTGCGAGCCGGGGCCCTCAAACGAAGCGGGCTGCCTCCGGCAGGGGCATCTCGGCCAGGATCCGGCCGATGCGTCGAAGCTGCGCCGTCGCACCTCCCAGGTCCAGCTCGAGCTGCTTGGCATGCAGATAGTAGCGGTGGACCGGGTAGTCGCGGTCGACGCCCATGCCACCGTGCAGGTGCTGCGCGGCAGCCACCACCCGCGCTCCGGCCTCGGCGAGCCAGTACTTCGCGAGCGCGACCTCGCGCTCGGCGGGCAGCCCCGTCGCCACCCGCCAGCACGCCTGCTGGGTGGTGAGACGGATGGCGTGGACGTCGATGAAGGCGTCGGCCGCGCGGTGGCCGACGGCCTGGAACATCGCGATCGGCTGCCCGAACTGCTGACGCTCCTTGATGTAGTCGGCCGTCTGCTCGAGCGCCGCCTCGCACACCCCCAGTCCCTGGGCACACTGAGCGGCCGTGGCGTGCTGGAGCATCCACTCGAGAACCAGCCGCCCCCCGCCGTCGCCGCCACCGAGCGCGGCGTCCGCGGGAACGCGAACTCCTTCCAGGCGAAGCAGGGACGCCGGCTGGCCGGTCGTGGTCTCGAGTGCCACCGCACGGAGCCCCTCGGCCTGCGCGTCGACGGCGAAGACCCCGACTGAGTCGGAAGACAGGGAGGCGGGCACCAGGACGAGCCCGGCCAGCTCGGCGGCGGGAACCGGGATCTTGGTGCCGTCGAGCACGAAGCCGTCCGCGTCGGGGCGGGCCGTGGTGCCCGGGTGCTCCGGCTCCGCCTGGTCCTCCTGCAGGGCGGCCGTCAGGATGGCATCGCCGGAGGCGACGCGAGGCAGCCACTCTGCCTGGAGCCGCTCGCTGCCGAAGGCTGCCAGCGGCAGCGCTCCCAGCACCACCGTTTCGAAGAAGGGAAGTGCGGCCGTGTGGCGGCCCATCCTCTCGCAGAGCCCGGCCGCCTCCATGAAGCCCAGCCCCGCTCCGCCGTGCGCTTCGGGCACCGCGATGCCGAGCAGGCCCGCCTCGGCGATCTGCCTCCACAGCGACTCGTCGAAGCGCGGCCCGTCCCCGGTCTCGACCGCGCGCTGGCGCTCGTGCCCTCCCTGCTCGCCGAGGATCTGCTCCGCGAGCTCGAGGATGGCCTGTTGGTCGTCGTCGTAGCCGAAGTCCATGCTTCCTTCCGTCTCCTCGAGGGCCGGTGTTTCGCACCCGGCCGTCCGCGTTCGCAGCCGGCTACATCCGGGGGACCCGGGGCAGGCCCAGGCCGAAGAGTCCGATCAGGTCCCGCTGGACCTCGTTGGTGCCTCCACCGAAGGTCAGGATCAGGAGCGATCGGTACAGGTTCTCGAGCTGGCCCATCAGCACCGACTCGGCGGATCCTCGTTGCAGATAGCCGCGGGGACCGATCACCTCCATCATGAGCCGGATGGCATCCATGTAGAACTCGGTGCCGAAGACCTTGTGGGCAGAAGCGTCCTGGGCGCGCAGCTGCCCCTGGGTCGCGTCCCACGCGACCTTCCAGTTGCTGAGACGCAGCACCTCGATCCCGGACCAGACCCGGGCCAGGTTCGCCTGCACCCACTCCTGGTCGATCACGCGGCTGCCGTCGGGGCGCCGGGTCTCTCGCGCCCAGCGCAGCACCCCGTCGAAGGTCCCCTCGAGCATGCCGGACGAGCAGATCGTCACCCGCTCGTGGTTCAGCTGGCTGGTGATGAGCTTCCAGCCCCGGTTCTCGCCACCCACCAGGTACTTCCCGGGCACGCGAACCCCGTCGAAGAAGGTGGTGTTGATGTCGTGGGAGGAGAGCAGGTCCATCGGCTCGACCTTGACGCCGGGGGACTTCATGTCGACCACGAACATCGAGATGCCGCCGTGCTTCGGGGCCTCCGGATCGGTGCGCGCCGCCAGCCAGATGTAGTCGGCGTCTCCCGCCACGCTCGTGAAGATCTTCTGGCCGTTGATCACCCAGTCGTCGCCGTCCCGGCCGGCACGGGTCTTGAGCGAGGCCAGGTCGGTGCCCGCGGACGGCTCCGTGTAGCCGATGCAGAAGGTGATCTCGCCCGCCGTGATCCGGGGCAGGAACTCCCGCTTGATGTCGTCGCTGGCGTTCGAGTAGAGGGTCGGGCCGACGGTGTTGATCGTCAGCATCGGGACCGGCGCCCCGCAGCGCATCGACTCGTCGAAGAAGATGAACTGCTCGATCTGCGACAGGCCCCGGCCGCCGTACTCCTTCGGCCAGCCGATCCCCAGCCAGCCGTCGCGACCCATCTGCCGGATGACCTGCCGGTGGACCGGGCCGCAGCCCTTCTCTTCGTGCAGCGACTCGCGAACCTGCGGCGTGAGCAGGTCGTCGTAGTAGGCACGCAGCTCCTGGCGCAGCGCCTGCTGGTCTTCGTTCAGCCCGATGTACATGGCCCGCAGGATCTCCCGTCGACTCGTCGCGCCCGTTCGGGGTGCAGTCCCGACGCGGCAGCTGTGGGTAGCGCACCTTGGGCGGCCCGCGCGAGAACGTCATTCGCCCCGATCCGCCCCAACCCGGACCCGGGCGCCCCATCCCGAAGCTTCGGGCTACGGTCTGAGCGGGCCCCGGACGGCACGGATCCTGCTCGGCGCTACGGAATCACGGTCCCGTCCGGGTCCAACTGCCAGGAGAAGCTCGCCATGACCCGCGCCACCGAGGCCACCCGACTGCAGCCGCTGCGGATCGTCCGGGACGGGCTCTTTGCGGGACTGGCCGGCGCCGCCGTGGTCGCCGTTGCCCATGCCGTGACCGACGCCGCGGCGGGCGAGCTCCTGAGGACGCCGACGGCGCTCGGCGCCCTGGTCCTCGACGGGCCGGAAGCCGCCCTGGCCACGCACCCCGACCCCGGAATCGCACTCCGGTTCACCGGGATCCACGCCGCCACCTGGATCGGAATCGGAATCGTGGGTTCGTTGCTCGTCTCCCTGGTCGACGTGCAGCCGAAGCTGGCGCCGCTGGTCTTCGGCTGCTTCGCGTTCGTCTTCATCAGCCTCTCCTACCTCTCCGGCGCCTACTCGTTGGCGGGCCTGGGCTCGATGCACCTGTGGATCGGGACCCTGCTCGGGTCCGCCGCGGCCGCCGGCTACCTGGCGTTCCGACATCCGAGGCTCGCGGGCCGGATCGAGGGAGTGAGCCTCACGGGTACGACCCGCAGCGAGCTCGAGCGCGCGCTCGAGCTCGAAGCCCGCGGCTGCGAGGCGCTCGACACGGCCGCCAACGACTTCCGTGACTCTCCCCTCGCCGAGGTCCTGGCCGCCAAGCGCGGACACGTGGCGATCCTCTCCCAGCTGGTGGACGAGCTGGGCCTGCGCGAGCCGGGCGAGGTCGACGCGGCCTGGACCGCCGCGACGGCCCAGGAGGCCGTTCGCAACGCGATCGCCCACGAGCGCGAGCTCGTCGACCTGTACGACCGCTTCCTGGCGGGTGTGCCGGAAGCCCGCATCCGGGAGGTGTTCCTGCGACTCCGCTACCACGCCCTCGACACCACGATCGCCCGACTCGAAGAGGCGCTGGGCGAGAAGGCCTGAGCCATGGGAACGCCGGTCCCCTGCAGGAGCGGGGAGTCGGAGTCGTGTTGACGCCGACCCAGCTCGCGGAGTTCGCCGAGACGGGCATCGTGCGGCTTCCGGGCGCGGTGTCCCGCGCGGACGCCTCGCTCATGTGCGACCGACTCTGGCAGGAGCTGGCCGCGCGGCACGGCATGCGGCGCGAAGACCCCGCGACCTGGCGCAGCGGACTCGTGAGCGGGCTCCAGCAGATCTCGCGGTCGGACGCGTTCGCGCCCGCGCGCAGCGACACCGTGCAGGAAGCCGCCCGGCGGCTCCTCGGCCCCTGCGCGGCGCAGCGGGTGGTGAATCCGCTGGTCAGCGGCCCGTCCCGGGATCCGCAATGGACCCTTCCCCACACCGGGTGGCACCTCGATCTTCCGGCGCGGGGAAGCGAGGAGACTCCTGGACTGCGGGTCTTCACCTTCCTCGACCACGTCGAGCCACGAGGCGGCGCGACGGCCGTGGTGCTCGGGTCGCAGCGCCTCACCGGCCGCATCGCTCGCGACCGGGGGGTGGACGGTGCGCTCTCGTCCCGGCAGGTTCGCGAGACCCTGCGGCGACGCGAGCCGTGGATCCACGAGCTGTTCTCGAGCGGTGAGCCCGAGGCCCGCGAGAGACGCTTCCTCGAGGAAGGAACCCGGGTGGAAGGAGTCGCCCTGCGCGTCGCGGAGCTGACGGGCGAGCCGGGAGACGTGGTACTGATGGACCTGCGCGTGCTCCACGCAGCGACACCCAACTGCCTCGCGCATCCCCGGATGGTGCTGGGACAGGTGATCCATCGCGCCAGCGCGGCGCCCGGCGAGGCTCCGCACCCGGAGGACCGAGAATGGGATTCTACGACGACAAGATCCTGCCCCTGCTGATCGACGCCGGCTGCGGGGCCGAGCCGATCGGAAAGCAGCGACAGAAGGTCGTGCCGCACGCCTCCGGTCGCGTCCTCGAGATCGGCATGGGCTCGGGACTCAACATCCCCTTCTACGACCCCGCGAAGATCGAGAAGGTCTGGGGCCTGGAGCCGTCGGCGGGGATGCGACGTCGGGCCGCGCCGCGCGCGGACCGGGCGGGGTTCGAGATCGAGTTCCTCGACCTGCCGGGGGAGGAGATCCCGCTGGACGACGACAGCGTCGACACGGTCCTGCTGACCTACACGCTCTGCACCATCCCGGACTTCCGGTCGGCACTCGCGCAGATGCGCCGCGTCCTCAAGCCCGGCGGGAGACTCCTCTTCTCCGAGCACGGGGCGGCACCGGACCCGGGGGTCCGCAGGTGGCAGGACCGCATCAACCCGCTCTGGAAGAAGATCGCCGGCGGCTGCAACCTCAACCGCGACATCCCCGGATCGCTCGAGGAGGCGGGCTTCCGGATCGGCAAGCTGGACACCATGTACCTGCCCAAGACGCCACGGATCGCCGCCTTCCAGTACTGGGGCGATGCGACACACTCGTAGCGGCGTCGGGTCGTTCCTCCCCATGCCTGTGCCTCTCCGGGGCGCCAGAGTGGCCTGAATCGGGCCTGAAGCAGGAGTGAATGGGCATAAGCTTCGCACACTCCCACGGGTGATGGCGCCCGACACACCGAGACGGCAAGACGCCCCGGAGCTGCACGTCTTCGATGCGGCAGAGTGTCGCCACCACCTGACGGCAGGCGGCGTGGGCCGGGTGGCGCTGAAGGGCGCGGACGCACCGGAGATCCGGCCCGTGAACTTCCTGCTTCGCGACGACGAGATCGTCATCCGCACCGGCGACGGAGCCATCCTGGAGGCCGCGCGCCGCGGCGAGGCGGCGGCGTTCGAGATCGACGGCATCGACCCGCTCGAGCACACGGGCTGGAGCGTCGTGGTGACGGGCAAGCTCGGCGAGCGGCCGACCGACGACGCACTGCTGGCGCTGCCGCTACGCCCCTGGGCCTCGGGACAGAAGGATCGCTTCGTGGCGCTCTCGCTGGGCCGGGTGAGCGGGCTGCGCATCCCGCCCGGTCGGGGAAACCGGTGAGCCCCGCCAACCGCCCGACCCCCGACCGCTGGGGACGCACGGTCGGCGTCGACAACGCGCCCTTCCGATTCCTGTACGAGCGCTGGTTCCGGGTCGAGTGGGAGGGCCTCGAGCACGTGCCGCGTCGGGGCGGCGCCCTGCTGGTCGCCAACCACGCAGGCATGATGCCGGTCGACGGCGGCATCGTCTCCCTGGGCATCCAGGACGAGACGGCACGCCCCGTCTACTCGCTGGCCCACCACGGCTTCTTCCGCTTTCCCTTCCTCGGGCGGATGCTGGCGGCCACGGGCGGCGTGGTCGGGCACCCCGACAACGCGCATCGGCTGCTGACCGAGGACAAGCAGCTGGTGCTCGTCTTTCCCGAAGGCCAGAAGGGGCCGACCAAGTCCCCGCGCCATCGCTACCGGCTCCAACGCTTCGGCCGCGGTGGCTTCGTGGAGACGGCCATGCGCGCCGGGGTCCCGATCGTTCCCATCGCGCTGATGGGGACCGAGGACACCACGCCCACGGTGACGACCTTCCGGGTCGCGGGGCAGGAGGTCCCCCTCACCCTGAACACCCTGCTATTGGGACCGATCCTCGGCCCGGTCCTCCAGGTCCCGGCGAAGATCCGGGCCCGCGTCCTGCCTCCGGTCCACTTCGAGCCCGGGAACGGGGAAGCTTCCTATCCGAAGAGCCTCCTGATGGACCACGCAGAGGCGATCCGCCACCAGATCCAGCTCGAGCTGGACCACATGCTCCAGAGGCGCGAGAGCGTGGTGCGCGGCTGATGTCGGGAGACCGGGGACCCAGGACGAGCGACGGGAGGACGACTTGAAGAACATCCTGGTCACGGGCGCCTCGACGCCCCTCGCGCGGGCGCTGCTCGTCTGGCTGCGCCGGGTCGACGGAGTCGAGCACCTGGTGGGGGTCGAGCCGCATGCCACCTCGAACTGGATCGACGGCGTCGAGCTCGTCGCCCTGCCTGCGGATCACCAGGACCTGGTCCAGCTGCTGTGTCAGTTTCCGATCGACACGGTGATCCACTGCGACCTGGCGCCCGACCGCAACGGAAGCCGCGAGACTCCGCACGAGGCCCGGGTCGTCGAGACGATGCGGATCGGAGCGGCGCTGGCACACGGCGACACCTCGGTGCGGAGCTGGGTGCTGGCCTCGTCGAGCGACGTGTATCCGGTGAGCAGCCACGCGCCACTTCTCCACCGGGAGAGCGGCGACCTCGACGCCAGCGAGACCGGACTGGCGGCGAGCCTCCGGGAGGCGGAGGACTACGCGCGCGACGTCGCGACCCGCCGCCCCCACCTGAACGTCGCCGTCATGCGCCTGCAGCAGCTGGTGGGTGAAGCCGTGCGCAGCCCCATGACTGCGCTGCTGCGCCAGCCGGTCCTGCCCCGACTGGCGGGCTTCGACCCACCGATCCAGATGCTCGCGATCCGCGATGCCGTCCGCGCCCTCTCCTTCGCAGCGCGCCTCGAGCTCGCCGGCGTCTACAACGTGGCCTCGGTGGGAACGACGCGGATGAGCGAGGCGATCCGCACCCTGGGCCGCCTGTCGGTTCCGCTGCTGCCGCTGGAGACGCCTCCTGTCCTGCGCGGTTGGGTCCGGCGCCTCCGGGCACCCCACGTTCCCGACGGAATGCTCCCGACCCTCCGCTACGGCCACGCCCTGGATACCGGCAAGCTGGCCGCGGCCGGCTTCGACCCCGAGTACGACCAGGCCGCGTGCCTCGAGCTCTTCCGCAAGCCGGGCGACGACGACGCCAGCGCCTGATCCATCTCTCTCCATCCTCCTCTATCGTCTCGGGGAACGAACGCGTCCCTGCACGAGGAGCCCCCATGCCCAACTTCGCCGAAGTCCCCTGGATCGCCGAGCACATCGCCCTCTACCAGTCCGACCCCGAGAAGGCCCACATGTGGGACGCGAGCCAGGCCGGCGGCGAAGGTCTGCTTCCCACGCTGTTGCTCACCACCATCGGTCGCAAGAGCGGCAAGCCCCGTCCGATCCCGCTCATCTACCAGCCCGTGGGCTCGGCCTACGCGGTGATCGCCTCGAAGGGCGGCTTCCCCACCCATCCGCTGTGGTACGAGAACCTCGTCGCCCAGCCCGAGTGCGACGTGCAGGTCGGCGCCAAGGGGATGCGCGCCCGGGCGCGGGTCGCCGAAGGCGCCGAACGCGCGCAGGTCTGGAAGCAGATGGCCGAGGTCTATCCACCCTACGACCTGTACCAGGAGCGAGCGGGTAACCGCGAGATCCCGGTGGTGATCCTCGACCCGATCGACTGAAGGACCGGGACGACCTCGGGGCCCGCTACCCCCCGATCTGGTACATCTCGATCCGACGCGGGTCGCGCTGGCCCTCGACCTGAAGCAGCGCGCCGCGCTCTTCGGAGTAGCGATCGCGGCGGGCGCGCCAGGTGGCGACGATGTGCTCGCGGATCTCGTCGTCGGACGCGCCCTCCCGCAACGGCGCGCGCAGATCCACTCCGTCGGCGGCGAAGAGGCAGGTCACGAGCTTGCCTTCGGTGGTGAGCCGCGCGCGCGTGCAGTCTCCGCAGAAGGGCTGGGTCACCGAGGCGATGACGCCGATCTCGCCCTCTCCGTCCGTATAAAGCCAGCGCCTGGCGACCTCCCCGCGGTAGTTCGGGGCCGCGGGCTCGAGGGGCAGCTCGGCAGCGATGCGCTCGACGATCTCGGCGGACGACACGACGTGGGTGCGGTCCCACTCGTTCCGGGTGCCCACGTCCATGTACTCGATGAAGCGCAGGATGTGGCCGCTTCCCTTGAAGTGCCGCGCCAGGTCGACCAGGGTGTGATCGTTCACGCCCTTCTGGACCACGGTGTTGATCTTGATGGGGCCCAGACCGACGCGCTCGGCGGCCGCGATTCCCTGAAGCACGTGGGCGACGGAGAGCTTGCCGCCGTTCATCTGCTGAAACACCGACTCGTCGAGGCTGTCGAGCGAGACCGTGACGCGCCGCAGTCCGGCCTCCGCGAGGGCCTCTGCCTTGCGGGCCAGCAGGGTCGCGTTGGTGGTCAGGGCGAGATCCTCGATCCCGGGCACCTTCGCGAGGCGCGCCAGCAGATCGGGCAGATCGACCCGCAGCAGCGGCTCGCCGCCGGTGATCCGCAGCTTGCGCGCCCCGAGGCCGGCGAAGATGCCGACCAGGCGCTCGATCTCCTCGAAGCTCAGGATCTCGGCGCGCGGCAGGAACTTGTACTTCTCGCCGTAGATCTCCTCGGGCATGCAGTAGGTGCAGCGGAAGTTGCAGCGGTCCGTGACCGAGATGCGCAGGTCGCGCAGCGGTCGCTCGAAGGCGTCGCGAAGCTCGGCCGCGGGGGATTCGAGGTTCTTCACCGGGGGGGTCACGACGGCGGCCCGGTCAGGTGATCTCGCTCTGGCGCTTGATGATCTTCGAGACGAGCCCGTAGGCGAGTGCCTCCTCGGCGCTCATCCAGAAGTTGCGATCGCTGTCGTCGGCGACCTGCTCGACGCTCTTGCCCGTCTCGTCGGCGATCAGCTTGTTGAGCCGCTCGCGGAGCTTCAGGATCTCCTCGGCGGCGATGCGGATGTCCGCCGCCTGCCCGCCCGCGCCCCCGGACGGCTGATGGAGCAGGAAGCGGGTGTTCGGCAGCGAGTAGCGGTGGGACTTCTCGGCGGCCAGCAGGATCGGAACCGCGATGCTCGCCACCCAGCCGGCCCCCACGGTGACGACCGGGCTCTCGATGTAGCGGAGCACGTCGTGGATCGCGTAGCCCGAGTCGACGTGGCCGCCCTGCGAGGTGATGATGACCCGGATCGGCTCATGGTTGGCGGCGTCCAGGATCAGTGCCTGGGAGATGGCCCGCTCCGCCACGTCCTGATCGATCTCACCCGAGACGAGGATCGTGCGGATACCCAGCATCCGCGACAGGACGGCGTCCTGGGGAAGCTGGGGCTTGGGGGTGTCTTCGCTCTCGTCGGAAAGGCGCACGGAGGCTCCTCGCGGGGATGCGGGTTGGATGCCGGGCCAAAGTAGCCGATTCGGCCGGACGCCACTCGGCGGCCGCCCGGGGTCCCGAGGGAAGGCCCGCACGCAGTCCGTGCATCCCCCGCAGCGAGCGAACGCGGAGCGTGGCTGGGCTACTCGAAGACGCCGTGGCGACCGGCTCCGTCGGCAAAGCGCCGGGCGCCTTCCGCGGTCTCGCCCGAGCGGATCACCTCGAGCCCGATGCGCGTCTCCTCGGCAAGCGCGTCCCGAAGGCCCAGGCCCCATTGGGTGATGGCCGACATCCGGTCGCCCCGCATGCAGCGCTGGGGGAAGCGGGTGAGCTGCTCGGCCAGGGCCACGGCCTCCTCCAGCGCCTCCCCGGGCTCCACCAGCCGGTTCGCGAGACCCATCATGCGCGCCTCCTCGCCGGAGACCCCGCGCCCGGTGAGGATCATGTCCATCGCATGGCTCTGGCCCAGCAGGCGGGTCAGCCGGATCGTTCCGCCGTCGATGAGCGGCACTCCCCAGCGCCGGCAGAAGACCCCGAAGACGGCGTCCCGGGCTGCGACCCGCAGGTCGCACCACACGGCCAGCTCCAGCCCGCCCGCGACCGCATGGCCCTCGACCGCCGCGATCACGGGCTTGTCGAGGAGCATCCGGCTGCAACCCATGGGACCGTCGAGCTTCACGTCCTGCTCGACGCGATTCCCGCGGCCCTCCCCCACGCCCTTGAGATCGGCGCCCGCGCAGAAGCAGCCTTCGGCACCCGTCAGGACCGCCGCCAGCGCGTCGTCGTCGGACTCGAAGCGACGGAAAGCCTCCGCCAGCGCGGCCGCGGTGGGGCCGTCGACGCAGTTGCGCACCTCCGGCCGGTTGATGGTGACGACGGCGACCGCGCCGCGTCGTTCGTAGAGAACCTCGCTCATGGCAGCTCCCCCTCACGAGTCCGAGTGGTTGGCTCTACACTCGCATCCGGCCCCGGAAGCGCAAGCCGCTGCTCAGGTCGGGGTGCCCAGCCGGAGGATTCGCACGCCATGCAGGTTCCGCTTCTCGTCGACGACTTCCTGCGCCGTTCGTCGCTGCTCTACCCCGACAAGCTCGCGGTCGTCGATGGCGAGCACCGCTACAGCTACAGCGACTTCCACGCGCGGGTGAACCAGCTCTCGCACGCCCTGCTCGAGCTCGGACTCGAGAAGGGCGACCGGGTCTGCATCCTCAGCCCCAACTCCCACTTCTTTCTCGAGAGCTTCTACGCCACCAGCCAGGTCGGGCTGATCCTGGTCCCGCTCAACTACCGACTCGTGGCTGCCGACCACGAGTACATCCTGAATCACGCCGGCGTGAAGGCGGTCCTGGTCGACTGGGAGTACACCGCGGTGGTCGACGAGATCCGGGATCGACTCGAGACCGTCGAACACTGGATCGAGGCGCGCGACGGCGGCCCCACCGCCGAGGGCTGGAGCTCGTGGAACGAGCTGATCGCCGGAGCTCCCACCGAGACACCGCCCGCCCCGCAGGTCGACGAGAACGACCTCGTCTCCATCAACTACACCTCGGGCACGACGGCTCGCCCCAAGGGCGTGATGCTCACCCATCGCAACTGCTACGTGAACGCCTACGGGCTGATCGCACACCTCGGCGTCCGCCACGAGGACGTCGAGCTGTGGACGCTCCCCATGTTCCACTGCAACGGCTGGGGCGGCGTCTACGCGCTGACCGGCATGGGGGGCACCCATGTCGTGCTGCGCGCGATCGACGGCGAGGAGATCTTCGAGCTGATCGAGCGCGAGGGCGTGACCTTCGCGTGCATGGCGCCGGCGGTGCTGCGCACGATCCTCGACTACCCCCACAAGGACCGCCACACGATCTCGCAGGCGCCTCGCTTCACGGTCGCCGGCGCACCACCCCCCGCAGCCTTCATCCAACGCCTCGAGGAAGAGCTCGGCTGGAACTTCATGCAGATCTACGGCCTGACGGAGACGGCGCCGCTGCTCACGGTCTCGAAGCCCGACCACGCGACGCCGAAGGACGACTGGGCAAGGCGCTCGCGCGCCGGCGTACCCGCGCTGGGCGTCGAGATCGAGATCCGGGACCCGGATGGCCATCCCGTCCCCCGCGACGGCGAGACCTCCGGCGAGATCTGCGCGCGGTCGAACGTCGTCTTCTCCGGCTACTGGGAGCAGCCCGACCAGACCGATGCCGCGATCCGCGACGGCTGGTTCCACACCGGCGACCTCGGCGTCTGGGACAGCGTGGGCAACGTGCACATCGTCGACCGCAAGAAGGACGTGATCATCTCCGGCGGAGAGAACATCAGCTCGCCCGAGATCGAGGACGCGCTCTACCAGCACCCCGCCGTCCTGGAGTGCGCGGTCATCGGCGTTCCCCACGAGAAGTGGGGAGAGACCCCGATCGCCCTGGTGGTCCTGCGTTCCGGAGCCACCCCGAGTGCAGAGGAGCTGATCGACTTCTGCCGGGAGCGACTGGCGCACTTCAAGTGCCCGACCCGGATCGACTTCGTCGAGGAGCTGCCGCGAACGGCCACGGGCAAGCTCCAGAAGTTCCGCCTGCGGGAGTCCTTTTGGGAGGAAGGCCGGAAGGTCAACTGAGCCCGCCGGGCCCGGGAGCGGCCGCGAGCAGCGGGGGCGCTTCAGGCGAGCAGGCTGCTCAGCAGGTCGTAGTTCTCGCGCTCTTCGTCGGCGACGTCGCCGTCGGACTCGATCACGCCCCGGATCTCGTCGAGGAAGAGCCGGCGGTGCTCGGCGGGGATCTCGGTCGGATCCACCGACTCGGCACGCGGGGGCAGGCGCAGCCAGCCCTCGACCTGTTGGGTCTCCCGGGTATCGAGCTCGAGCCGCCGCACCAGCCGCGCGACGAACTCGCGCTCCTCGGGACGGACCTCCAGGTCCGCCCAGGCGAAGGAGCAGACGAACTTCATCAGCTGGAGTCTCTCGTTGCGGTCGAGCTGTTCGTGCATGGGGACCTCGAAGGTCAGGTTCTCACACCCGGCCGTCGACTCGGGAAGAAATTCTCGTGACACCCCGCGGGCATACCCCCACGCTCCGTCAGGCGACACGCTCCGTCCGGCGAGAAGGCGGCAGGCCTCTCAGCCGTCCAGGATGTCCACCTCCGCCAGGATGCGCAGCACCTCCTGGGGATCGAGATCCGAGGCCGGCCGGTGGCCCTCGCTCCGGACCCGCATGAAGTGCGACTCCGGAAACGCGCGCGCGGTGATGCGATCGGCCTGCTCCAGCAGCTCCTCGGCGCCGGCCGCGTCACCCTCGAGCGCGTGGATCTCGGAGAGCCGCAGCAGCACCGGGATCACCACCGGGTGCTCGGGCCCGTAGATGGCACCGAACACCCGGAACGACTCCTGGGTCCAGTGCCTGGCCTCGCCAGGGTGGCAGAGGCCATCGTGCCGGAAGCAGACGTCTCCCAGGTGCCACGAAGCGGCGGCCACCCGTCCGGGATGGTGGGGCTGCCGCGCGGCCGCGCCCAGCGCGCGTCGATAGGACTCGGCGGCCCGCGCGGGCTCGCCCGCGAGCTCCGCCTCGCGGGCGCTCTTCATCTCCTCGTCCCAGCGGCCCGGCGGGCTCCCGGAGCCCGAGGAGCAGGACAGGGCGAGCGCGCCGGCACTGACGACGAGAACCCAGGCGGGGGCACGGCGAGCCATCGCCAAAATCTATGCCGTCTCCCGGCAGCCGCAAACGGACCGTCCCGCGCGCCCAAGAGCCAGCCCGGACTTCTCACCAGACTCCTGCTGCGGCCGCGGATCTCTTCGGCCTGACGACAGACCTCGATCTCCACGCCCTCGCGACGGAGCCCGGTGAGAAGTCCGGGCTAGACTCGCCGCCGGTCATGCCCCCCACCCTCCCGGCCCGCGACGCCCGACGACTCCTGATGCACGCCCAGGGGCTGCTGGACGATCCCGGCCGGAGAGCCGGCCCCGCGGCTCTCGAGCGACTGATCGATCGCCTCGGCTTCGTGCAGCTCGACTCGATCAACGTGGTCGACCGCGGCCACCACCTGACCCTCGGCGCCCGGCTGCACGGCTATCGCCCGCGACATCTCGAGACCCTGCACGAGCAGCGCCGCAGCCTGTTCGAGCACTGGACCCACGACGCCTCGGCGATCCCCAGCCGCTTCTACCCGCACTGGAAGCCGCGCTTCCGCCGCTTCCAGACGAGTCCGCGGTACCGGCGCTGGCTCGTGCAGCGCATGGGTCCCGAGCCCGAGAAGCTGATCCGGCACGTCAAGCGTCGCCTGTCTCGCGAAGGTCCGCTCATGTCGCGCGACTTCGAGACGGCGAAGACGGGAGGCCAGACGGCCTGGTGGGGGTGGACGCCGCACAAGACCGCGCTCGAGTACCTGTGGCACACCGGTGCCGCGACGATCACCGGCCGTCGCAACTTCCACAAGGTCTACGACCTCGCCGATCGCGTCCACCCGGAGCTGTGCGCCGCCCGCTGTCCGGGACCCCGACAGCAGATCGAGTGGGCCTGCAGCTCGGCGATCGAGCGCCTGGGCGTCGCGACCCACGGCGAGATCGCGGCCTACTGGAAGGACATCGCACCCGCCGACGCGCGCGCCTGGTGCCAGGAGGCCGCTCGCCGCGGACGCCTGGTGGCCGTCGAGGTCGAGGACGCGGATGGCGGAGTCCGCCGGAGCGCCTGGGCGGTGCCGGACTGGGAGACCCGCCTCCGGCGCGCCCCGATGGCCCCGGAAGGCCTGCGCGTGCTGGGTCCCTTCGATCCGGTGATCCGCGACCGGCAGCGACTGAAGCGGCGCTTCGACTTCGACTACCGCTTCGAGGCCTTCGTCCCGGCCCCGAAGCGGGTCTTCGGCTACTACGTGCTGCCCCTCCTCGATGGAGAGCGCTTCGTGGGTCGCATCGACCCCAAGCTCCACCGCGAAGAAGAGCGGCTGGAGGTGAAGCGGGTCCACTGGGAGTCGGGCGTGCGCCCCGACCGCAAGCGACTCCGCGCGCTCGAGGACGCCCTGGGCGTCGTCGCGGAGCGGGTGGGCGCTCGACGGATCGATCTGCCGGCGAGCCCGTCGCGGGCGCGGTGAGACGAGAGAAGTGAGCCGCAAGGCCGCCGACATCGTCGTCGGGCGCGACGGAGTCGCCCGCTGCTGGTGGGCGGGAGACGATCCCCTCTACTGCGCCTACCACGACCGCGAGTGGGGCTTTCCCGTTCGCGACGATCGCCGGCTCTTCGAGAAGATCTGCCTGGAGGGCTTCCAGTCGGGCCTCGCCTGGATCACGATCCTGCGCAAGCGGGAGGCCTTCCGGAAGGCGTTCGGGGGATTCGAGATCGACGCCGTCGCCCGGCTGAACCGCCGTAGCGTCGATCGCCTGCTGCGCGACCCGGGCATCGTCCGGCACCGCGGCAAGATCGAGTCGACCCTCAACAACGCGCGCCGGGCACGAGAGCTGATCCGGGACGAGGGCTCGCTGGCCGCATTCTTCTGGCGCTACGAGCCACTCCCGACGGCGCGTCCGCGACGCATCCGCCGCAGCACCCTGCAACGGCTCACCACCACCCCCGAGTCCCATGCGCTCTCCCGGGACCTCAAGGCGCGCGGCTGGAGCTTCGTCGGGCCGACCACCGGCTACGCGTTCATGCAGGCGATGGGCCTGGTGAACGACCACGTCGAAGGCTGCGCGTCACGCCCCGCCGCCGAAGCGGCACGCACACGCTTTCGCCGCCCGCGCTCCCGCCGCTGAGCCCCGCGCTCAGGTTCTCGGAGGCCGCGGCTCGCCGCCCTGGGTCAGCAGGGTGGCGATCGTCTCGACGCCGGCATGCCGCTGCTCGTTCGCCTCGCGCGACGAGTCGAAGAGCGACAGGATCAGGGCGCCGTCGAGCATGCTGACCAGACCCGCCGCCGCCGCACCCGGGTCGGCGCCCTCGGGCAGCAGCTCGGACAGGGTCTCGCTGAGGCTGCCCGCGAAGCGCTGATGCAGGTCGAGGAGCGAGCGCACCACCCAGTCGCGCAGGTCCGGCGTCTCGATCAACCAGTTCAGGAAGCCCTGGATGTTGTCCGAGTGCTGCCGCGCCATGTTCTGGTAGCGACCGATCTGCTCGAGCAGGCGCTTCTCCGGCGGCAGGTCGTCCAGGCGCTCCTCGAGGGAGTCGCGGAAGGGACGGACGAGAAAGGAGAAGGACTCGCGGAACAGCCCGGCCTTGTCGCTGAAGTGCCAGAACACCGTCGCGCGACTCACGCCGGCCTGGTCGGCGACGTCCGAGATCGTGGTCCGCTCGTAGCCACGCGACACGAAGAGCTGCGCTGCGGCGATCAGGATCCGCTGCTGGGTCGCCGCCTTGCCCTTCAGGGGCTCGTCGCCGTCGGGGGTCATGACCGGGTCTCCCTGTGCTCGGGGGGGCGAAGCCTCGACTCGGAGTCTCGGGCGCGGAGGCCCCGCCGGCAAGTCCGGGCCGCTGACCGGCTGCCCCGGCCCGGTCCGATCCGTCCCCCCGGCCGCCGTCAGCCGATGCGAGCGCTCTGGCCCCCGTCCACGGGCAGGATGGCGCCGGTGACGAAGCGCGCTTCGTCGGAGTGCAGGAAGAGCGAGGCGTAGGCCACGTCCCAGGCGCTACCCATCTTGCTGCCGAGGGGCACCATGGCGTCGCGGGCGCGCGAGAGCTTCTCGGGGTCGACGCCGCGAGCCGCCGAGATGCCCTGGATCGCCATGGGCGTGTCCATCAGCCCGGGCATGATGGCGTTCACCCGGGTCCCGTGTCGGGCGTTGCCCAGCGCGAGCGAGTGGGTGAAGGCGTTGAGCCCCGCTTTCGATGTCTTGTAGGCGACGATCCCCACGCTGCACACGGCGGCGATCGACGAGATGTTCACGATGCTGCCGGCCCCCTGCTCGCGCATCACCGGCAGCGCGTGCTTGCAGGTCAGGAAGGGCCCCTTGAGGTTGACGTCCAGGATCTGGTCCCAGTCGGCCTCGGAGAGCGTGGTGGGACCCGCGTCGCTGCCGCCGATGCCGACGTTGTTCTGCAGCAGGTCGAGGCGCCCGTAGCGTTCCACGCAGGCGGCGACGAGCGCGCGGCAATCGTCTTCGCGCGTGATGTCGGCCTCGAAGCTCGAGCACGTCCCTCCCTCGGCCTCGATCATGGCGGCGGTCTCCTCGGCGGAGTCCAGGCGGCGGTCGACGAGGAGCACCCGGGCGCCCTCGCGCGCCAGCAGGATCGCCGTGGCCCGGCCGTTGCCGATCGTATCTCCCGGCGTCTGCCCGGCCCCGATGACCGCCGCGACCTTGCCCTCGACCCTCATCCCGGGAAGCCCGTGACGCCCTCGTCGAGCTGGACGCCAAGACTGTTCAGCGCCATCGACACGAGGTTGTACTGCCCGACCGTGAAGACCAGGTCCATGCACTGCCGGGTGTCGTAGCGCTCCGAGAGCGCCTTCCAGGTGGCGTCGGAGATCATCGCATCGGCGTGGAGCTCGTCGGTGGCCCGAAGCAGGGTGGCATCGAAGTCGTCCCAGCCGTCGGCGTCGGGCCCTTCCGAGACGCGACGGATCTCCTCCTCGGACATGCCCAGCTCCCGGCTGATCGCCGCATGCTGGCCCCACTCGTACTCCGCGCGACACAGCCATCCGATGCGCAGGATGACCAGCTCCCGCTCCCGCGGAGGCAGGCTGTTCTTGCCGAGCACGTGGTTCCCGAAGACCAGCCAGCGCTTCAGGAGCTTGGGGTGGTGGGCCAGGGTCGCGAAGATGTTGAGCACGCGTCCTCCCGCCCGCTGCAGGCCTTCGAGCAGATCGCGGGCCTCTCCGTCCCACTCGTCGGCAGCCAGGGGCGGAACACGCGGCGTGGACAGGCGCATGGAAGATCCTCCGGTCACGGGGTCGACAGTCGCAGCACACGCTACCGAAGTCCGGACCCGAGGGACCCGAGTCGCAGCTCGATGGCGTCGAAGAGCAGGGACTCGAGGGCGCCGGTGGACACGGCCTCGATCTCGCGCGGCTCGCGGGGACGCGCCTGGAGCTCCGGGATCAGGGACAGCCGGACACCGCTCCGAGCCGGCGCGATCTCGGCCCGCAGGCGGAGATCGATCCGGTAGCGTCCGGGATCGAGCTCCACCCGCTCCTGGTCGACGATCTCGGTCTGCTGATCGGTCACCGTGCCGTTCCGCACGACACAGGCGTTGCAGCGGAAGTGGAGCGGGGACCAGCTGCGGTAGTGCCGCGTCGTACGCGTCACCACCCGATCCACGCGCCCGAGCGAGACCGCAAAGCGCGCCTCGCCCGGTGCCGACCACGGCAGGGCGGCCTCGAGCACGCCGGCGTCGGGGTCGTGGAGCTCGATCCGGCCCCCACGCTCGCGTACGACCCCGAGCAGCTCGGACCACACCCGCTGGCGAGGCGCGACGAACACCCGCGACGCGGGCGGGAGGGTGGAAGGCGGCGTGTAGGTCTCGCGCGCGAACTCGCGCACCCGTATCCCCGTACACGCGCTTGCCAGAAGACCGCAGGTCACGACCGCGGCGACGACCGCTCGAGGCGCCGGCATCAGACGGGTCCGGCGCGCAGGAACTGCTCGAAGGCGGAGCTGAAGCCCCGGCAGAAGACCGGGCTGGGGTCGGCGCCGAAGTCACGCCGGGTCCCGGGGTTGCGCGTGGCCGTCGCCAGCGACTCCTCCGAGAAGGTGTGACAGGCCGCTCCGACCACCTTCCCGAAGGGGGCGGCGCGCGTCATGGCCTCGAAGTCGTAGCGCCGTCCGATCGAGATGAAGACCGCACGCCGCAGCACGGCCACCGCCTCGGCGGAGTCCGCGGGCAGTGCCGCCGCGAAGGCCGCGAAGCCGCGGTCGGAGATCGAGCGGCCGCGAAAGGGCTCGGGCTCCTGGATGTGGTCGCCCTCGAGCTGCCACGCCAGGACCGCCTGGCCGTCCCGGTGAAGCGTCGCCCGGGTACGGCCCCGGACCCGATCGGGGACCGAGACGTCGTAGCTGCGCGTCCCCGGGGCGCGGGTCGCATGAGCCACCGCGAGCACCGCCAGATCGAACAGGTGTGTGCACTGCCGTCGCGGATCGGTGTAGCGCCCGGCTTCGCGCGGCGTGCCTCCGAGGGGCAGCCCCGTGAGGGCCTCGGCCGACGGAACGGCTCCTCCACAGGTCGTCCACGGCACCCGCAGGCCGCCGCCGCGCACCCCGGTCACACGCGCGCCGTCGTGACGCAGGTCGACGGCGAAGTGGTGGAAGTCGTCCTGCAGCTCGCCCACCACGCGCCCCGCCTCGGATGCCAGGCGGATGCGACGGCGATAGATCCCCCGGCCGTAGTCGGCCAGCAGCGGCACTGCGTCGGCGGAGTCGGACACGGCCGCCAGCATATCGGTTCCGGCGACCCCACCCCGCCTCCTCTACCCTTCCGGCGGATGGACCGGGCCGACGTCCTGATCGCCGGGGGCGGCATCATCGGCACGAGCCTCGCCTGGGCGCTCGCGCAACGGGGCGCCCACGACGTCGCGGTCGTCGACCTCGACCTCGCCGGGCTCTACGTCTCGTCGGAGCTCAACGCGGGCGGCGCCCGCGCCACCTGGTGGCAGCCCGTCAACATCGCCAGCTGCGCCGCCACCCTGGACTTCTTCCGATCCCACGCCGACGAGTTCGGCTTTCGCGAGTCCGGCTACCTGTGGCTCTACGACGATCCCGAGCTGTTCTCCCGCGCCCTCGCGCAGATGGAGCTGCAGAACGGCTTCGGTCTCGCCGTCGAAGCCGTCGACCTTCCCGCTCTCGCCCGGCGCTTCCCGATCCTCGACCGCGCGCTCGACGAGCTGGTGGGCGCGACCTGGTCGCCGCGCGACGGACTGCTGAACCCCAACGCGGTGCGGCGCTGGTTCCGACGCGAGGCCGAGGCCCGCGGCGTGCGCTTCCTCGACCGCCACTACGTGACGGGCGTCGAGACCCGCCGGCGGGAGTCGACGTCCCGCGCGATCCACCGGGTCCACGCGTCCGAGATCGAGCCCGCCGGTCCCACCGACGAGCGGGGCGTCCTGGAGGGCATCCTGACGACTCATCGGGTCCCGCAGGAGGAGGTCCGCCGCGAGCTGCGGATCGCGGCCGATACGGTGGTCAACTGCCTCGGGGCCTGGTCGCCGCTCTTCTCCGCCAAGCTGGGTCTCTCGGATCCCACCGAGCCCGTGCGCCGGCAGATCTGTCTCGTGGACGTGCGCGACGAGGATCGCTGCCCGGACGTCGACTGGAGCGGTGCCGGCATGATCGTCGAC
>JANQSB010000288.1 GCA_028284295.1 Myxococcota bacterium
AGGTCGGCGAGCCCCCCTGAGCCGGCGGCCCCAGGCGGCTAGCTGGCGAACGCTTCGCGTTCGCTTGCTGCGGGGTCTGCACCCTGTGCAGACCTTCCCTAGGAGGAACCCGAGGCCGTCGAGAGTGCCGTAGATTCGCGGCCGCCGACCGAGGGACCCCGCAGACGTCCTCGGGGACGTCGAGGACGGCCCGAGGGAGAAGGTCGTGAAGATGCGGTGCTATCGGCGGCCTACTGGAACAGGGAGCCGAGCTCGGGCAGCTCGCTCGCTCGCGTCCAGCCCTGCATGCCGGCCCGCCACACCAGGGTGTCGGCGCGCATGCGACCGGTGCCGACCGCCTCGGCGAGCTGGGGCTGCGTGAAGGGTCCCACCGCCTCGCCGTTCTCCGCCAGGTGCCAGGTGGGCACGGGCGGCGGCGGGGGCGGCGCGACCGGCGGCGGAGGCACCGGCTGCGGCATTCCTCCACCCGGGGCGGGACCCTGCGGCATGCCGTTCATCATGGGCTGCGCCATCGCCATGCCCATGCCCAGGCCGAGCCCGGCGCCGGCGAGACCGCCGGCCGGGTTCTCGGCCGCCACCGGCATCGAGGTGCCGATCTGGTAGGCCTGGTAGGTCCCCATGTCTCCGACCGCCGCCATGCTCGTGCGCACGTCGAGGGCCTTCTCGACCTCGGCGGGCAGCGACACGTTCACGATGTGGAGCTGGGGGATCTCGAGTCCGTACTCGTCGTCCACCATCTCCAGCACCTTCTGGCGCACGCTCTCGGACAGGTCGCGATAGGACATGGCCAGGTCGAGCACCGGGATCTGCGAGCTGGCGACCACCTCCGCGAAGGAGTTGTTGACGATCGATCGGAGCAGCTCGCTGATCTCGTCGGCCTCGTAGAGCGAGTCCGTCCCGACCAGCTCGCCCAGCAGGGTGGCCGGGTCGGTGGCGCGCAGCGTGTAGGTCCCGAAGGCGCGCACCCGAACCGGACCGAAGTCGGCGTCGCGCATCATCACCGGGTTGGGGGTTCCCCACTTGAGGTCGGTGATCACCGTCGTGTTGACGAAGTAGACCTCGGCCTTGAAGGGGCTGTCGAAGCCGTACTTCCACCCGAGCAGGGTCGACAGGATCGGCAGGTTCTTGGTCTCGAGCCGGTACATGCCGGGCTCGAAGACGTCGGCGAGCTTCCCGTTGGCGACCATGATGGCCGTCTGGCCGGGCCGTACGATCAGCTGGGCACCGTTCTTGATCTGGTTGTGGAAGCGCGGGAAGCGCCACACGATCGCGTGGTGGTTGTCGTCCACCCATTCGATGATGTCGATCAGTTCGGCGCGAAGCTTGTCCATCAAACCCATGTGATTCTCCTGTCTCGACCCGACCGGAGGGCTCCTGCGGAGCTCCCTCAGTCGAGCAGTCCCTTCAATACCCCGACGATGGTGCGACCGAAGAGGTCACCCCCGCTGGAGCGGCTCGTGTAGCTGTGCTGCTGGAACTCGGCGAGCCGGATCCGCTTCACGGCATCGGCGGCCTGGCGGTCGGCTTCCTCCATCATCTGGCTCGCCTGGGGGTTGCCCCCGCTCAGGACGAAGCCCGTGATCTGCTCGAGCTCGTCGGCGTCGAGCCAGGTCCCGTGGTTCTTGCAGGTGTCGATGATGACCCCCGAGCTGCGGCGGAAGTTGCGACGCTGCATGAAGGCCTCGCACTCGGGGCACTTCCGATAGGCGACCTTCTGGACGGCAGGGTTGCCACCCTTCACGCGCGGAGTCTCGAGACGCTCGCCCTGCTTGCGCGCCTCGATGGCGCGATTGATCAGCTGCTCGAAGCGGTCGGCCGGCGCCCAGATGCCGTTGCACGACCCGCACTCGTTGATGCCGATACCCCCGATCGCACGCGGCGGCATCAGGCAACCGCAGACCGGGCAGGGAAGCTCGTAGCCCTCGATCTTCACGGTCTCGGGCGAGAACGCCACGCCGCAGCCGGTGCAGAAGCGCGACGCCTCTTCGTTGCGACCGTGGCACTCCGGGCAGATCAGCGAGAGCTTGGCGTCGTCGCGGACGATCGAGGAGCCGCAGTACGCGCAGGCCTCGGCCTCCGGGTCGGCGACGTTGGCTCCGCAGGACCCGCAGCGGTGGATCTGGGTGTCGACGGGGTCGTAGCTCTCGTTGACGACCTCCTCACCGCAGCGGCAGGCGAAGCGTTCGTCGGCGACGTCGGTGACGTCGTACTGCGTGTGACAGCTCTGGCAGGCAACGAGGCGCACGGGCATCTCCGTTCAGTCGCCACCCTGAATCGGAATGACCGCGCCCGGCCTTGATTACGGCCGCTCGCTCCGTTCATAACGCAGGCCTCCGGCAGCCGGCGTGCAGCTTTCCGGCAGCCGGCCGGCAGCCCTTCCCGCGTCGCCGGTCCGCGCCTCGCTTCAGCGAATGGGCTCCTCGACGCCGAGCTCCGCGCGCAGATCGAAGCGATGCTGCTGGGCGGGGGTCAGGAGCGGCCAGCGGGCGCGAGCCTTCGCGCGGTGCTTGTCCACGCTGTCGCGGTTCTCTTCGAGCCACTTCTCGCCGAGGGGCCCCGGGGCGACGAGCACGCTCTCGTGCCAGTAGCGGCGGATGGCCTCCCGCTCGGACTCGGGTCGCAGCGGGTGCACCTGCTCGAGGAAGACCTTCACGTAGTAGATGTGCCCGGGTCGGAGCGTGGCCCGCATGATGCTGCGCCGGCCGCCGAGGACCCCCATGTAGAAGCGTTCGCCGGGCTCCTCCACGCGGATCGTCTTCATGCCGTTCGAGAAGATCCCGACCAGCAGCGCCTCTTCGGTGACGTCGAAGACGGTGGTGGTCCGGGGCGTCGCCAGGAACTGGTGGGGACGCAGGAAGACGACCACGGCCCGGTCTCCCGGATGCAGCAGGGACATCACACCGGCGGACTCGACCATCCAGGGGTTGCCGGTGCGACAACCCGCGACGAGGCTCGTGGTCGCGACCGCGACCGCAAGGATGCGGCCGACCGGCGAAGCCAGCGCTCGTCCGCGCCCGGAAGGCCGACGCGGCGAGCACACGGGCGGGCTCAATCGAGGAAGGGCTTCAGCACCCGGCTGCGGGAAGGATGACGCAGCTTGCGCAGGGCCTTGGCTTCGATCTGGCGGATCCGCTCGCGCGTGACCTCGAAGTCCTGGCCGACCTCCTCCAGGGTGTGGTTGGAGCGCTCGCCGATGCCGAAGCGCATCCGCAGCACCCGGGCCTCGCGCGGAGCCAGGGTCGCGAGCACCTCGCGGGTCTGCTCCGCGAGGTTCGAGTGGATCACCGCTTCCTGGGGATTCACGGCGCTCTGATCTTCGATGAAGTCGGAGAGGCTGCTGTCCTCCTCCTCCCCGACGGGCGCCTCCAGACTGATGGGGTCGCGCGCGATGCGCTGCACCATCCGGACCTTGTCGACGGGAAGCCCCATCTTCAGCGACAGCTCTTCGGGCGTGGGCTCCCGTCCCAGCACCTGCACGAGGTGGCGCGTGGCACGCACCAGCTTGTTCATCGTCTCGATCATGTGGACCGGGATGCGGATCGTGCGCGCCTGATCGGCGATGGCCCGCGTGATCGCCTGTCGGATCCACCAGGTCGCATAGGTGGAGAACTTGTAGCCGCGCTGGTACTCGAACTTGTCCACGGCCTTCATGAGCCCGATGTTGCCCTCCTGGATCAGGTCCAGGAACTGCAGGCCGCGGTTCGTGTACTTCTTGGCGATCGAGACCACCAGGCGCAGGTTGGCCTGGACCAGCTCGCTCTTGGCTTCGTGTGCGCGCTCCGACGCCTCGCGGAGCTTCTCGCGGGCGTAGAGCAGCTCGTCGCGGCTCATGCCGATGTCCCGCTCGATCCGCTCGCTGCTGCGCTCGAGCGCCTCGAGCTCGGAGACGGCCACGTTGACCCGGTCCGGGCTGCCGCCCAAACGGCTCAGGGCTTCCTTGGCGCGGGCGCTGCGCCGCGTCGAGACGGTCGCCCAGTCCTGGAACTCGTCCAGCGACATGTCGAAGCTGCGCGCGATGCTCGTCGCCTGGGCCTCGAGCATGTCGACCGATTCCACCACCTCCTCGAACTGATTGGTGATGCTCGCGGTCGCGGCCTTCGAGAACGAGGCCTTCCGGAGAAGCTCGCAGCAGTCGCGGTAGCCGCGATCGATCTCCGACCGGAGCCGCTTGCGGGTTTCGGCCGTGGTCCGCGCGTTCGTGATCGAGCTGCGCTTGCGCAGGATCTCGGTCTGGGTCCGCTTGATCTTGTTGAGGGCCGAGAGCAGCTGCTTGCGGCGCTCCTCGGGCTTCGGGGCGTTCTCGTCGTCGAGACCGTCGATCACCCGACGGAGCTCGATGTCCTGGGCGCGCAGATCGTCGCCGATGGCGAGGACCCGGGCGATGCCGAAGGGAGTCCCGATGACCGCGAGCTGTGCATCGTGGAGTCCGCTCTCGATGCGCTTCGCGATCTCGACCTCGCCTTCGCGGGTGAGCAGGGAGACCTGGCCCATCTCGCGCAGGTACACCCGCACCGGATCGGCGCTGTGGCCGACCTCACCGTCCTCCTTGCGACGCGCTCGGGCCTTGCGCGGAGCCGGCGGCGTCGGCGCCTGGGCCTTGGCTCCGGCCTGGGCGTCGGCTTGCTCGAGATCGACCTCTTCGTCGGCAGCCGCTTCCTTCCCGGTGGCGCTGCGCTTGGATGCCCGCGACTTGGCTGCGGACTTGGCTGCCGACTTCGAGGCGGTCTTGCGACGGGTGGGCGCGGCGCCCTTGGAAGGGACCGGACCACTAGGCGCGTTGGAGGACATTGGGGGGGCTTCCTCTTCTGCTGGCTCTTCTGCTTCCTGCACTTGCCTGCGATTTCCTGAACTCGCTCGATCTGCCGCTCACGCATTCCCGGGATGCGCATCATCCCGGTTCAGCCCGACTCCGTTCTCACATGACGTTAGGCTGGACGATAGAGCGACAGTCCTTCCTTCTTCAACCTGGCCTTCTCACGCAGGAGGGCATCCTGGTCTGCCTCAGGGTCGCTCATCTTGCGCGTCAATTCCTTCTGCATCGCGTCAACGCGGTGCTTCTCCATTCGCGCGGCGACGTCCCGCAGCGCGCGCTCCGGCGGGACGTCCCCGCGGAACAGCTCCTCGTCGACAGCCACGGCCCGAAGTCTCGCGCGCGAGTCCTCGTCGAGGCGCTCTTCGAGCGCGAACAGGTCCGCTGCGCCACTCTCGTCGAGCAGGCCGGCCGCGGCCGCGTCCAGCAGGGAGACGACGACCGCCTTCCACGACCCCTCGGGCAGCAGGCTCTCGAGGGCGCGACGTTCGAATAGCGTCGCGAGCTGGGGGTGACGGTACAGCAGGACGGCCAGCTCGTGAATGTGCCGCTCCTCGCCGGACCCCGCGCGCGGCACGATGCGCGCCTCCTCGACGACGGGAGCCGCCGCATCGCCGCCGCTTCGGGCGGCACCCCGGAGCGCCGCCTGTACCGCCGACTCCTCGGTCGCCGTGTAGCTCGCGAGTCGGCGACCGTATTCGACACGTTCCACGGCGTCAGGGATACGCGCGAGCAGCGGAACGACCCGGTTGACCACGTCCGCCTTCTGGGCCGGGGTCGCGCAGCCCGCGTCGACCGCCCACTGCATGACCTGCTCGAGGGCGTCGCGGGAGGCGTCGACCAGATCGCGCAGTGCCTCGGGGCCGCGCGCCACGAGGAAGCTGTCCGGGTCCTCGCCGGGAGCGAGTGCGGCGGCGCGCACGCGAAGGCCCTGGGGGAGCAGCACCTCCAGGGAGCGCTCCATGGCCTGACGGCCGGCGGCGTCCCCGTCGAAGAGCAGCACCACCTCGGCGGTGCGGCGCTTCAGCTGCACGGCGTGCTCGGCGGTGAGCGCCGTCCCGCAGGTGGCGAGCGCTTCGCCGAGACCGGCACGCGAGAGGGCGATGCGGTCGAAGTAGCCCTCGCAGACGATCGCGCGACCGGCCCGCCGGAGCTCGGCGAGCGCGTCGGGAAATCCGTAGAAGGTCTCGCGCTTGCGGAAGACCGGTGTCTCGGGCGTGTTCAGGTACTTGGGCTCCTGGCCGTCCGCGAGGGCGCGCCCTCCGAAGCCGACCACCCGGCCGCGCACGTCGTGGATCGGGAAGGTGACCCGTCCCCGCAGGCGGTCGTAGTAGCCCTGTCCCTTCTGGCGTCGTGCGATCAGACCCGCCTGCTCACCGATCTTGCCGCCGAGGTCATGGCGGTCGAGCCGGCCGGCGACCGCGTCCCAGCGATCGGGCGCGAAGCCGATCCCGTAGCGGGCGACGGTGTCCTCGTCGAAGCCACGGCCCTTCAGGTAGTCGCGGGCCATGCGGCCCTCGTCTCCGGCGAGCGCCTCGAGGTAGAGGTCCTGTGCGATCTGGTTGGCGGAGAAGAGCTGCTCGGTGACACCGCGCTCCCGCGCCGCGCCCGCGCTCTCCTCGATCTCGACCCCGCACTCGGCCGCCAACGTGCGAACGGCCTCCGGAAACGAGAGGCCGTCGTGCTTCATCAGGAAGGTGATGACGTCGCCGCCTTCCTGGCAGCCGAAGCAGTGGAAGATCTGGCGGTCCGGATTGACGTTGAAGGAAGGAGTCTTCTCTCCGTGGAAGGGACAGAGGCCCTTCCAGTTGCGGCCGGCCTTCTTGAGCTCGACGTAGCGGCCGATCAGGCCGACGACGTCGATCCGACTGCGAATCTCCTGGATCGTGGCTTCGGGAATGCGCCCCATCCGACTCCAGGACCCGCGGTCTCGCTAGCGGGCCATCCTTCTCATCTTCTTCATCGCCCGCTTTCGCGAGGCGGCCGCCTTCTTCTTCTTCCGGATGCTCGGCTTGTCGTAGTACTCGCGACGTCGCAGCTCGGTGAGGATGCCGGCCTTCTCGCAGCTCTTCTTGAA
>JANQSB010000362.1 GCA_028284295.1 Myxococcota bacterium
TCATCCCCTGGCTCACCATCAGGCCCCCCGCCACCGTCGACCGGACGAAGTAGACGACGGCATCGAGCCCGCCCGTGGCGACCAGGAACGAGAGCCAGACACCGACCGGCACCGCGATTCCGAGCACGACCGCGGCCGCCTCCCGCCCCCGCTGCCCGGTGCTGCTGCGCCAGAGCGCGACGACGAGCACCGCCGCACTCGCCAGCGAGCAGGTGACCCCGAGGTCGGGACGGAACAGGGCCGTCAGGCCCAGGGCCAGCCCGAGAAGCAGGCCCGCGCCACGCCGCCCTCCGGCCGGCGCCTCCAGCCAGCGGACGAGCGCCTGGACCACGGCCAACGGCAGGAGCCACACGTACCACTTGTAGAAGCGCGCGAGTGCCAGGTACCCCACCCCGGAGGCGACGAGCCCGGCCACCGGACCTGCCGCGCGCGCGACCAGCCCGAACACGAGCAGCAGCGCCAGCGCATGACCGATCGCACAGGCGATCGTCTCTCCCACGAGTGATCCGGACAGGCCGAGGCCCAGCGCGGACACGTACATGACGAGGGGTCCATAGGCGTTGAAGACGTCCACGCCGGGAACCTTGCCGAAGAGAACCTGCTGACCGAGGGCGAGCTGGAAGGCGTGGTCGGCGCTGGACAGGTAGTGATCCCGTCCGGGCGCGGCGTGCAGCAGCACCCCGAGCCAGAGTCCCAGCACGCACGCGGCCAGAACGACACGACCCCAGCTTCCTGCACCCGATCGCCCCTGCACCCGCCGGAGTCTATCGGGCCGAAGGCGGGGGGCTCGCTCCGCTACGCTGCCGGACCTGGAGGAGCCTCGATGCCCCGCTGCCTGCTCGGACTGCTCGCCATCCTCCTGCTCGCGGGTCCGGCCCTCGCGCAGGACCCGACGCCGGACGAGGAAGGGCTCGAGGCCGCCTTCCCGGCCGTCGAGCACTACTCTCCGTATGCGGATCGCGCCTTCCCGACCAACGTCTACTGGGGCGACACGCACCTGCACACGGGCATGTCGATGGACGCCGGCGCATTCGGCGCGCGCCTGCTGCCCGACGATGCGTATCGCTTCGCACGCGGCGAGGAGCTCACCACCTCCACGGGACAGCGCGCCCGGCTCTCGCGACCCCTCGACTTCCTGGTCGTCGCGGACCACTCGGACAACATGGGCTTCTTCCCGCGCCTGCGGGCCGGCGAGCCCGCCATGCTGGCGGACCCGACCGGACGCCGCTGGTACGACATGGTGCAGGCGGGCGGACGCCAGGGAGTCGAGGCTGCCGTCGAGATCATCGTCGCGTTCTCGAAGAACGCCTTCCCGGCCGCGCTGGCCTCGCTGCCGGGAAGCGATGCCTACCGCTCGGCCTGGGAGCTGACGATCGAGTCCGCGGAGGCCCACAACGATCCCGGCCGCTTCACCGCGTTCATCGGCTACGAGTGGACCTCCAACGCCAATGGCAACAACCTGCACCGGGTCGTCATCTATCGCGACGACGGCAACAAGGCCTCGATGATGGTGCCCTACACGACCCTGCCTCCGCTCGGGAGCCCCGAGCCCGAGGACCTGTGGAAGTGGATGGCCCGCTACGAGGAGAAGACCGGCGGGCGCATCCTCGCCATCCCCCACAACGGGAACCTCAGCAACGGGCTGATGTTTCCCCGGGTCGAATCCTTCGCGCGCAAGACGCGGGACCGGCGCTGGGCGGAGACACGCGCTCGCTGGGAGCCCCTCGCGGAGGCCACCCAGATCAAGGGCGACGGCGAGACCCATCCCTTCCTCTCACCCAACGACGAGTTCGCCGACTACGAGACCTGGGACCAGGGAAACCTCGACCTGTCGACGCTCAAGACGAACGACATGCTCGAGTTCGAGTACGTCCGCTCGGCGCTCGGAATCGGCCTCGAGATCGGCGCGCGAGTGGGCGTCAATCCGTACAAGTTCGGCCTGATCGGCGCCACCGACAGCCACACCGGTCTGGCGACCGCCCAGGAGGACAACTTCTTCGGCAAGCACTCCGGCGCCGAGCCGGGCCCGGAACGCTGGTCCCACCCCATGGCCAAGGTGGGCGACGGGGAGTACACCGGCTGGTCGATGGTCGCTTCGGGCCTCGCCGGCGTCTGGGCGCGGGAGAACACGCGCGAGGCGCTCTTCGACGCGATGGTCCGGAAGGAGACCTACGCGACCACGGGCTCCCGCATGCTGGTCCGCTTCTTCGGCGGCTGGGACTTCGACGAAGCCGACGCTCGCACGCGACTGCCGGGCAATGCCGGCTACGCGAAGGGAGTCCCCATGGGCGCCGACCTCCTGGGCGATCCGGCCGGGCGTTCGCCGTCCTTCCTGGTCGCGGCCCTCAAGGACCCGCTGTCCGGCAATCTCGACCGGATTCAGATCGTGAAGGTCTACCTCGAGGGCAAGGAGCGGAGGGAACGGGTCCACGACGTGGTCTGGTCCGGCGACCGCGTGCCGGCCGGGGACGGCAAGCTCCCTCCCGTCGGCAACACCGTGGACGTCGAGAGCGCGACCTGGACGAACACCATCGGATCCCCCGAGCTGATCGGCGTCTGGCGCGATCCGGACTTCGATCCGGACCAGCCCGCCGCCTACTATGCGCGGGTTCTCGAGATCCCGACGCCACGCTGGACCGCCTACGAGGCCCTCCGCTTCGGCCTCGAGCTCCCGCCGGAGGTCCCGATGGTCACCCAGGAGCGGGCCTACACCTCGCCCATCTGGTACACGCCGGGCGGCTGACCGGGCTCAGTGCTCCGCCCAGTCGTCCCGCCGGTGCTCGCGGCGGCTCCAGATCTCGGCCTGGCGGTTCTGGTAGTAGGCGTTGCGCAGCGCCGCGTAGTAGTCGATGGAGCCCTCACGCAGCGCCTCGAGCTTGGGGAGCGCCTCCTCCCGGGTCGAGATGCCCTGACCGCCGCCGAGGGTCGTGTAGAGAAGGAAGTTGGTGGGCCCCAGGAACCAGGTGAGCGGGTGCATGGCGAAGTCGGCGAGGACCCCGCTGGCGTCCCGGGTGTTGTTCGGGCCCATCAGCGGCAGCATCACGTAGGCGCCGCTGGGCGTCCCCGCGAGCGCCAGGGTCTGGCCGAAGTCCGAGCGGTGGTAGGGGAGTCCGATCCGTGCCGCCGGGTCGAAGATCCCGGCCAGCCCGACCGTGGTGTTGATCACGAAGCGCGAGCAGGAGACGCCGGCGTCCATCCACTCGAGCTGGATCAGGTTGTTCACGGTGGTCGCGGGCTCGCCCAGGTTCTGGAACACGCGCCGGATGGCCGCCTTCACGGGCCCGGGGAAGACCCATCCGTAGGCCTTGGTCAGGGGGTCGAGCAGCCACTTGTCCATGAAGATGTTGAAGCCGAAGACGGTGCGGTTCGTGCCCTCCAGCGGGTCGGGGAAGCCGGAGGGCGCGCTCTCGAGGTCCTCGTCGAAGCCGTCGAAGAGCGGGTCGTAGTCCTCGCCGTCCACCCCGCTTTCGACTCCGGCGGCCTCCGGGTCGGACGAAAGCTCGGGCGCTGCGGCCACCTCCGGAGCAGCCTCGCCCGTCGACGCGCAGCCCGTGCCGAGCACCAGAGCGGGCCCCAGGGCGAGCATCAGCGCGAGGGTGATCCACCCCCTTCGCACCTTCCCCCGAGCCTCGAGAGCCATCAGGCGGGATCTTAGGCCCAGCGTGAGCACACCGCTCCAGGCAGGCGCTTCGATCCTCCACGAGAAACTGTGGCTCGAAACCCTCATGCATTCGACCGCCCACGGAGGGCCCTGTGGGGATCGAAATCCGGTGACGATGCCAGTGGCTGGGTTAACCTGCCGTCCCCCTCGACAGCGAGCGCGAGCCCGATTCCTGGAGCTTCGGCGCTGACCGTGAAGCCATCCCCCGGCTGCCCGCCCGGCCCACGCGCAGGCAGTACGATCTTCGGGGAAGGCTGGTAGGAGGACCAAAGTGGACGTGCTTCAGAAGTGTGCCGACTACTCGTTCGCCAACGAGGTCCGCAGCGCTTCCCTGTACCCCTACTTCCGGACGATCTCCTCGCCCCAGGACCCGGTCGTCACCATCGATGGCGCCAAGGTCATCATGCTGGGGTCCAACAACTACCTCGGCCTGACCAGCCACCCCGAGGTGCGGGAGGCGTCCGCCCAGGCCGTCCTCAAGTACGGGACGGGCTGCGCGGGCTCGCGCTTCCTGAACGGGACCCTGGACGTCCACGTGGAGCTCGACGAGCGGCTGGCCGCCTTCATGAAGGCCGAGGCCGCGCTCACCTTCTCCACCGGCTACCAGGTCAACCTGGGGGTCCTCTCCTGCCTCCTGGGCCGCCACGACGTGGCGCTGCTCGACCGTCTCGACCACGCGTCGATCCTCGACGGCGTCCGGCTGGGCTTCGGCAAGTCCCTGAAGTTCAAGCACAACGACATGGCGGACCTGGACAAGAAGCTCGCCAAGGCCGGCGACAAGGGGAAGCTGATCGTCGTCGACGGCGTCTTCTCCATGGAGGGCGACCTCGCCCAGCTGCCCGAGATCGCGGAGCTCAAGAAGAAGCACGGCGCCCGCCTGCTGGTGGACGACGCGCACGGGCTGGGCGTGTTCGGCGAGAACGGCCGCGGGACTGCGGAGCACTTCGGGGTCGAGCACGAGGTCGATCTGACCATGGGTACCTTCTCGAAGTCGCTGGCGACCGTCGGCGGCTTCATCAGCGGCCCGGCCGAGGTGGTGGACTACATCCGCCACCACGCGAGATCCCAGATCTTCTCGGCGGCCATGCCGCCGGGTGCGGCCGCTGCGGTGCTCAAGGCCGTCGAGATCGTCGAGCGCGAGCCGGATCGCCGCAAGCAGCTGTGGGAGAACACGGACTTCATGAAGCGCGAGCTCCAGGGCCTCGGCTTCGACACCGGCGACAGCGAGTCGCCGGTGATCCCGCTGGTGGTGGGCGACGACCTGCTCTGCTTCACGATGGCGAAGCGGCTCGGCGAGGAGGGCGTGTTCGTGAACCCGATCATCGCGCCGGCGGTACCGGCCGGTCAGGCGATGATCCGCACCTCCTACATGGCGACCCACACCCGGGAGCATCTCGAGAAGGCGCTCACGGCCATCCAGAAGGTGGGGCGAGAGCTCGAGGTGATCTGAGACGCGGGCTTCTAGTCGGGCTGGCTCTTCTGGAGCGACTTCCGTCCCGCCCAGTCGTCGACGAACTGACGCGCCGCGCGACCCGAGCGGCTGGCCCGTACGACGGTCCACCGCAGGGCTTCCTCGCGAGCGGCGTCGTCCAGCACCAGGCCCGCCTGCTCGAGGTAGTGCTCGACGATCTGCAGGTAGGTGGGCTGGTCGAAGTTGTAGAAGCCGATCACCAGTCCGAAGCGGTCGGAGAGCGCCAGCCGCTCCTCCAGGGCCTCGCCCAGGTGGAGCTCGTTGTCCTCGTCCAGCCAGGCCTTGCGGTTGTCGGCCATCGACTCGGGCAGCAGGTGCCGGCGATTGCTGGTGGCGACGATGCAGACGTTCTCCGGCGGCGCCTCCAGGCTGCCCTCCAGCGCCGCCTTCAGCTCGCGAAAGCCGCTCTCGCCGTCACCGAAGGAGAGGTCGTCGCAGAAGATCAGGAAGCGGTGGCCGTCACCGCCGTCGCGCAGCGCGCGCAGGATCTGCGGCAGGTGCGTCAGGTCTTCGCGCTGTACCTCCACCAGGCGGAGTCCGCGATCCGCGAAGCGCCCGAGAAGCCCGCGCACCGCCGAGGACTTGCCCGTGCCGCGCTCGCCGTGCAGCAGCACGTTGTTGAAGGGGAGGCCTCGGACGAACTGCTCCGTGTTTCCGAGCAGCGCCTCGACCGAACGCTCGACGCCGATCAGGTCGTCCAGGTCGAAGACGGCCGGCTGCTCGATGCCCACCAGGCGACCCGCGCCCCCGCTCGCCTCCCAACGGAACGCCCGATACCGCTCGAAGCCGGTCGCCCCCGGCCCCACGCCCGTCGCCGCCCGCAGCAGCTGCTCGGACATCTCGAGAACACGGGATAGACGACGCAGGAACGAAAGCATGGCGGGCGAGTGTAGGAGTAGACTCCCGGGATGACTGCCCCGGACGCCGGCCTGTGCGACAGCTGCACCTTTGCGGGACGACAGCGCAGCGCACGCGGGGCCGAGTTCCTTCGCTGCGGCCTGTCCGACCGCGACCCCGCCTACCGCCGCTATCCACCGTTGCCGGTCCTTCGTTGCAGCGGCCATCGCCCGATCGAACCCGCGCGCCGGCCTGGCCCCGCGGGGCCGGGTCAGGAGCCCACGGAGTAGCCCATGCCGAAGCCGCCCGCCGTCGGCGAGACCGCCCCGGACTTCAGCCTGCCCTCCACCCAGGGCGAGGTCCGACTCTCCGAGCGCTGCCGCGAGAGGAGCGTCCTGCTCGTCTTCTATCCGGGAGACGAGACCGCGGTGTGCACCAAACAGCTGTGCGACTACCGGGACCACCTCGGCGTCTTCGAGGACCTCGGCGTCGACGTGCTGGGCATCAACCCCCAGGACCTCGACTCGCACCAACGCTTCGCCGACAAGCACGGCCTCGGCTTCCCGTTGCTGTCGGATGGCGACAAGGAGGTGTGCCGCGCGTACGGGGCGCTCGGTCTGCTGGGGATGGCGAAGCGCGCGCTGGTCCTCGTCGGACCCGATCAGCGGGTGCGCTACAGCCGGGTGGACCTGCCCATCTTCCACCGCAGCGCCTCGGAGCTGGAAGAGGTGATCCAGGGGCTCGCGTGACGGGGCGCCGGACGATCCGTCCGGGCCCTGGCCGCGCTCAGCCTTCTTCTCGCGCCGGCTCCGTGCGCTCGTCGATCCAGCGGTCGGGGAGCGGTCTTCCGATGGCCGCCAGGAAGACGTCGAGGAAGCGATAGGTGAGCCCCCACACGATGTGCCGGTCCGGCTCGCCCACCAGGATGCCCGGCATCGTCAGGCCGTCCCACTTTCGCGGGTACGGAACGTGGCGTGCGTCGTCGAGCAGGCCCGCGACCGGAAACCAGAAGGCCTGCTCGACCTCGTAGTTCGGCACCAGCGGCCCCGGGGACTCGACGTGGTAGACGA
>JANQSB010000331.1 GCA_028284295.1 Myxococcota bacterium
CTCCCAGAGTGCGATCCGCTGGACCAAGCACACCCTCAACCACTGGTACCGCGCCATGGGTCCGGTCTTCGACGCGTCGCTCGCCTACGAGTTCTATGGCTTCGGCGGGCCCGATGCGCGGGAGGGGCTGGCGTCCCTGCGCGAGAAGCGCGACCCGGTCTTCGACGGCCCGACGAGTGAGTGACCCGACGCGATGAGTGACAAGCCGAGCCGCTTCGAGAAGCTGGCCTCGCCCGTCCGCATCGGGCCCCTCGAGCTGCGAAATCGCATCGCGATGGCGGGCATGGGCGTCGAGGTGTGCGAGGACGGGGGCTTCGTCGGCGACCGCATGATCTCCTACTACGAGGAGCGGGCGCGCGGCGGCGCCGGCCTCGTGATCACCGAGGTCGGTGCCGTGGCTTATCCCAAGGGCGCCACCACCGCCCACCAGATCGGGCTCTCCCGGGACGAGTACCTGCCCGGGCTCGCACGGCTGGCGGCGGCCGTGCACCGCCACGGCGCCAAGGTCGCCGCCCAGCTCGTGCACCACGGCAAGGTGGCGCGCCTCGACACCCAGCAGGGACGCGAGATCCTGATGCCCTCCGAGCCGACCTTCCACGGCGCGCTCGACCTCACCCACGACATGAGCCGCGAAGAGGTCGGACTGCTGATGAAGGCCTTCGGCGGCGGAGCCCCGAAGGTGCGTGTCGCCAGCCTCGAGGACATCGCCTGGCTGGTCGACCAGTTCGCCGCCGCGGCCGCGCGTCTCGAGCGCGCCGGCTTCGACGGGGTCGAGCTCCACGCCGCCCACGGCTACATCCTGTCGGAGTTCCTGTCGCCCGCCTGGAACCAGCGGGACGACGAGTACGGCGGCTCGCCGGAGAAGCGTGCCCGGCTGCTCCAGGAGGTCCTCCGCGCCTGTCGGGAACGGACGGGGGACGAGTTCGCGGTCTGGTGCCGCATCGACGCCGAGGAGTTCCGGACGCCGGGCGGCATCACCCTGGAGGACGCCAAGCTCACCGCGCGGCTCGCCCAGGAAGCGGGGGCCGACGCCATCCACGTGAGCGCCTACGCGGACTCGACCAGCGGCGGCGCCTTCACGGAGGCGCCCCTGGTCCACAAGCCGGCGGGCTACGTCGAGAACGCGCGCGCCATCAAGCAGTGCGTCGACGTTCCGGTCATCGCCGTCGGTCGCATCGAGCCCGAACGCGGCGAGGCGCTGCTGCGCGAGGGCGGCGCCGACCTGATCGCGATGGCGCGCAAGATGCTCGCCGACCCGGAGATCGCGCGGAAGATCTGCGAGGACCGTCTCGAAGACGTCCGGCCCTGCGTCTACTGCTACACCTGCGTGGAGCAGCCCTTCTTCGACCGCACCGTCCGCTGTGCGGTCAACCCGGTGGTCGCCAACGAGTGGAAGCTCGCCCGGGTGGAGGCGGGACGCAGCCCCGAGCGCCAGCGGGTGGTCGTCGTCGGGGGCGGGCCGGCAGGCCTGGAGGCGGCACGGGTCGCGGCCGCTCGGGGCCACGACGTGACGCTCTTCGAGAAGAGCGACCGGCTCGGAGGGACCCTGCGCTTCGCGTCGCTCGTCTACGAGCCCAACGAGCGGCTGCTGCGCTGGCTCGTCGCCCAGGTCGAGAAGGCGGACGTCGACGTGCGGCTCGGCAGCGAGGCGACACCGGAGCAGATCGGGGCCATGGCGCCCGACGTGCTGCTGCTGGCGTTGGGGGCGCGTCGCGAGACGCCACAGCTCCCGGGCGTCGAGCGGGACCACGTCTTCGACGGAGACGACCTGCGGGCACTCCTCTCCGGCGAGGGCGATGTGCGGGCGGGGGGCAAGCTGTCCCTGGTGGGTCGCGTGGCCGTGCGGGCCGGACGCGCGCTCGGCGTCACCGCCGATCCGGCGAAGCTGCGGGAGGCTTCGCGCGCCTGGATGCCCGTGGGCGGACAGGTGTGCATCGTCGGGGGAGGTCTCGTGGGCTGTGAGCTGGCGGAGTTCCTGGCCGCCCGGGGTCGCCGAGTGACCGTGCTGGAGGAAGGCCCGACCCTGGCGGCCGAGATGGCCCTGCCCCGTCGTTGGCGGGTCCTGGAAGACCTCCGCCGCGAAGGCGTCTCGCTCGTGGCCGGCGCGCGGGTTCGCGAGATCGGAGAGCGGAGCGTCTTCTACCGCCTGCACGACGATCCCGACGATGCGGACGACCATCAGGTCGCTGCCGAGACGGTACTGCTGGCCACCGGACTGGCGGCGAACGACCGGCTGGCCGCCGCGTTCGAGGGCCTGGCCGGTCGCGTCGAGCGGATCGGCGACTGCAGCGGCGTCGGCTACATCGAAGGCGCGATCCACGAGGGATTCCACGCCGCAGCGCGGATCTGAGCCGGACGCCGCCCGGGTCCGGGGTGGGTCAGGCTCCTAGTAGACGACCTCCGCCTCGCGCAACCGGGCGATCTCGTCGGCGTCGAGGCCGAGGATCTCCTGCAGCACGGCTTCGCTGTGCTCGCCCAGCAGCGGGGACGGCCCGCGGATGAAGGCCCCCTCCATCCGCCAGGGGGGACGCACCGAGGCGAGCTCGCCGAGCCGCGGATGCGTGACCGGCACGAAGGTCTCGCGCTCCCGGAGGTGGGGGTCGTGAGCGAGGCTCCCGCCGTTCTGCACGCGGGCGGCCGCGACGCCCACGGCCTGCAGCGTCGCCACGATCTCGTCACCGGTGCGCGTGGCGCTCCAGGCCTCGATGCGTGCGTCCAGCCGGTCCTCGTTGCACTTGCGGGCGTCCGCGGTCTCGAAGTCGGGGCCGTCGAGCGCCGCGTCGCCGATCACCCGGCGCAGGGCCGTCCACTTCTCGTCGCTCTCCACGGCGATCGACACCCAGGCGGGGCCGTCCCCGTCTCCGCGCTCGCCGCCGAGGCAGCGATAGCAGCCGTGGGGCGCCCACTGCTCGTCCCGGTTGCCCATCCGTTCGGGCAGCCGTCCGGAGAGCTGCTCGTCGAGGAAGACGTGGCCCATCAGGGCGCTCATGACCTCGGCGGAGGAGAGGTCGATGTTCTGTCCTTCGCCGGTGCGTTCGCGATGTCGCAGTGCGGCCAGCACCGCGAACGCCGAGGCGGTCCCGACCCGCAGGTCCACCGATCCGCTCAGCGCCATCGGCGGCTCGTCGGGCTGGCCGGAGATGCTCGCGATCCCCGACAGACAGGCGAAGGTCGGCGCATAGCCCGCGTAGCGTCCCTCGGGCCCCGACGCGCCCACCGCCGAGGAGGACAGCATGACGAGGTCCGGCCGGACCTGGCGGAGATCCTCGAAGCCGAGCCCCATGCGATCGAGGACGCCGGGTCGCATGTTCTGCAGCACCACGTCCGACTCGGCCACCAGGCGGCGCACCAGCTCGCGGCCGCCCTCGCTCCGGAGGTTCAGGGTGACGGAGCGCTTGCCCAGGTTCAGGTCGTTGAAGACGGGTGACTCGTCGATGCCGCCCTCGAGCGTGCCGGCGGTCAGGGAGTGGACGCGCGAGTGGTCGAGGCGGGCTCGGCTCTCGATCTTGAGAACCTCGGCGCCCAGCATGGCGAGCAGGAGCGAGCCCTGCGGACCCGCCCACGCCCAGGTGAAGTCGACGATGCGGATCCCGGCGAGGGGGCCTTCGCCGGACGACGAGCCCTTCGGCTGCGGGATCTTCTCCCGGTCCGGTGCCGGTGCTCTTAGCTCGGCCCGGATCTCGTCGTCGTGCTCGCCCAGGAGCGGCGCCCGCCTTCCTGCCCAGGCGGACCTCGAGAAGAGATAGGGGGCAGTGGGCAGCTCGAGGGCACCCGCCTTCGGGTGCTCCGTCGATCGGAAGAAGCCGCGGGCGCGCGGCTGCTGCCAGGCTCGCACCTCGGCCACGTCGCGTACCGGTGCCGCCGGCGTGCCTTCGGCCTGGGCGGCGTGGTAGATCTCCTCGCGCAGCAGTCCGGCCGCCCAGTCGTTCTTGCGCTGCTCGATCTCGTCGAAGTGCTCGACGCGGCCGGCGGGGGTCCGGCACCAGTCGGCCCGGGCCCAGTCCGGATTGCCCATGGCGCGGACCATGCCCTCCCACTGGTGGGTCTCGAGGGTAGTCAGCATCACCCAGCCGTCCTTCGCGCGGCTGAGTCCTCCCGGACCCCGGCGGCCGGGGAAGGGGTCGGGCTCGTTCGCGAAGCGGCCGATGGTCACGCGCTCGAGGCACATCATGGCTTCCTGCTTCGAGCAGTCGATGTGCTGGCCCCGGCCGCTCTTCGCCCGGCCCAGGACGGCGGCCAGGGTTCCGACCGCCGCCGTCAGCCCGGCGTCGTACTCGCCGAGCTCCCCCCCGGCGCGCGACGGCGCCCGGCCCTCGCCCAGCAGCGCGAAGGGAGAGGTGTGACCGGCCGCGTGGTAGAGGTTGAGGTGATGACAGGCGTGGGAGGCGTTCGGGCCCGTCTGCCCGAAGGGCGTCACCGAGGTCACGATCAGGCTCGGGTTGGCCCGAGCCAGCGTCTCGAAGTCGAGTCCCAGAGAGGCCAGCTCGCCGGGCGCACGGTCCTCGACGAGGACGTCCGCCCGCTCGGCCAGCTTCGCGAAGATCTCGCGGTCTTCGGGTCGCGACAGGTCGAGACGGAGCGAACGCTTGCTGGTGTTCAGGTAGAGGAAGCGGCCGCTGCGCTCGGGATCGAGCCCTTCCGCGAGCCGCGGGCCGCGCCAGCGCGACGGGTCGCCGCGGTCGCCTCGCTCGACCTTGACGACGTCCGCGCCCAGGTCCGCCAGCAGCTTGGCGCAGAACGGTGCGGCCACGCCCTCGCCCAGCTCGAGCACGCGCAGGCCCGAGAGCGCACCGGTCTCCTCCCTTCGACGATCCATGGGACGAGAATAGCCGCTGCGGTGGGGGCGACTGGTTTGCGGGAGCGGCCGGGCTCGCCTACCTCGTCGGACGGTCCCGAGGACCTGCGGGTCACGATTCCAGAAGAGGCCCACACGACAAGAGGAGCCGCCCCATGAAGATCGCCCAGGTGCCGGAACCGGCGCAGATCCAGGAGCTGATGCAGGGCCCCGAGGACACGCCGGTCGTGATGGTGAACCTGCTGTCCTTCAAGGACCAGGCCGACGGTGCGAACGCCGGGATGAGTGGAGCCGAGTCCTACATGAAGTACGGCAGCGAGATGCAGAAGTTCGTCGAGTCCAAGGGCGGGCGCTTCATCTGGAGCGGGCGGGTGGACTCGATGGTGATCGGCGAGAGCGAGGCCGACTTCCACGTGATCGCCCTGGTCGAGTATCCGAGCCGGAAGGCCTTCCTCGAGATCGTGACGAGTCCCTACGTGGCCGAGATCGGGGAGAACCGGAAGATGGGGCTCGCCGGGCAGTGGCTGATCGCGGCCACCGGCGTGTCGGGGCTGGCGGCGATCGCGTCCCGCTAGTCTTCAGTCAGGGACGGGTTCGCTCTCGACTGGCTCCACCGCCATTCAGTCTGCCGATACGGAGACTGCCGCCCCCCGTTCGAGTGCTCACCGTGACCCCTCATTCGCCTCGGCGGTGTCGACGCCAGGGCACCCGGGTAGGCGAGCCAGGTGCGACAGCAGCGTCCCTGTGCGCTCCTTCGGCAGGGGCCTTGCAACCCGCCCTGCCGCAGCTTTGAAATCGCCCCGCCGCCCGGACCCCGGAGGGGGATTGACATAGGACTCGTACTCGGACGTCAGCCAGAAAACCGGTTCGTCCGTCCTATCCTCCGGGGACGTGGTTCGGTGTGCTGGAACCGTAACGGCGAGCCTGCTCATCGCGGCCCCGCAGGGGTCGCACGGAGCTTGACAGCGGACGTGCTTGGGATGTTAGGCTAGCTCCAGGAGCGGGTCCGACGTCGTTGGCGAGCAGCTCGATCGTCCTGCTGCTCCCGAGTTCGCGGAGGCAGGCGATCGATGGCGTCCCCTGTGGACTTCTCGTTTCGAGGCGTCGCTTCGTACCTTCCCCTCGCAACGGCGGCGGCGGCGCTGCTGCTCTTCGCGGCCCCTCCGGCAGCGGCGCAGCCCTACCTCTACTTCACGAACTTCAGCGACGGAACGATCGAGCGGACGGACCTCGACGGCAGCAACCGCGTGGTCCTCGTACCGAACGGGCCGTCCGGCGCGCAGTTCCCGTTCGACATCGTGGTCGATCCCGGCTTCGGCAGCGGCGGCGCCATGTTCTGGACCGAGAACGAGTGCCCTCGCGATCCGAACTGCTGGAAGCAGTCGATGCACCGCGCGATCAAGCGCGCACGCCTCGACGGCTCGGACGTCACGACGCTCTTCGACTCGAGGTCGCTGGGGATGCCGCGCGGCATCGCGATCGACACCCGAGAGAAGCGCCTCTACTGGATCGACGGGAACGTCTGGACCTGCAAGGACAACAACGTCGTTGCCGGCGCGTGCTTCGGTGGCGGGATCAGACTGACGTCCGTCATCCAGAAGTCGAGCTACATCGGACTCAAGCGCTCGACGGTTCTGAACATTCCGCTCCCCGAGCACGTCAATGCCCGCGATGGCGGTGGGACATGCGATGTCATTGCTTCCTGTTTCGAGGACGCCTACGGACCCTTCGCGACCTACCTGACGCTGAACCGCGCACGCGACCGCCTGTTCTGGTCCGTCGCCGAGCCTCTCGGCAAGGACGTCGGCACGTTCCGTACCGTCCCGGAGGCCGTCCAGAGCGCGACGCTCGATGGCGCAGACGTGCAGACGGTGCTGAACCGCGACGGCGGCACGACGCACCCGACGGTGCAGCCGTGGGGCATTGCGTTCGACCCGCAGCAGATCGTCGTCGACGACTACATCTACCTCGCGCACGACGTGGTCCGCGACCTCGCGCAGCAGGTGCTCGAGTTCACCGAGGACGGCGCGACGACGCGCAACGTCCTCACGATCGGCGCGAACCTGATGCGCGCGATCGCGGTCGACGGCAAGACCGGCACGGTCTACTACACGAAGCAGTCGGGCAGCAACGGCATCTGGATGACCCCGCTCAGCGGGACAGGTCCGGCGCAGCAGATCCTCGCGCACGACGCGATCTTCGGGCTCGCCGTCATGCGCCCGGAGTGCAACGACCAGATCGACAACGACCTCGACGGCGGCTTCGACCTCACGGACGTCGGCTGCACCGGGAACACGTTGCCCGAGGTCCAGGCCGACCTGAGCGAGCGCGACGCCACCCTCGTCTGCGACGACGGCCTCGACAACGACGGTGACGAGCTCATCGACCTCGACGACCCCGGGTGCCTCGGGAACCCCGTGGGCGCGAGCGAGGACAACCCGATGTGCAACGATGGGCTGGACAACGACCTCGACGGCCTGGTCGACTACCCCGACGACCCCGGCTGCAGCTCGCTCCAGGACTTCGCCGAGGAGGGCTTCCCGCTCGCACGCCTTCCCGTGTCGGACGATCAGAACGACGACGAGTTCGGCACTTCGATCGACGTTTCGGGGGACGTCGCGATCGTCGGCGCGACCGGCGTGGACGTCGGCGGAACGAGCGACATCGGTGCGGTCTACCTGTATCGCCGGTCGGCGCTCGGGGAGTGGACCGAGGAACAGAAGATCGAAGGCCCACCGGGAAGTGAGAGCTTCGGAACAGCGGTCGCGATCTCGGGCGACGTGGCAGTCGTCGGCGCTCCTTCCGGCCTGCTTGGGGGCGCGAACGTCTATCGATACGACGGGTCGAGCTGGGCGTTCGAGCAGACGCTCACGGCGGGAGGGGCGGGGTTCCTCGACGGGTACGGGGCGGCCGTCGCAGTCTCGGGGGACGTCGCGGTCGTGGGTGCGCCGCTTGCCTCAGTCGGCGCGAACGCCTCGCAAGGCACCGCCTACGTGTTCCGCTACGACGGCGCGGGCTGGGCACTGGAGCAGCAGCTCGAAGCGGCCGACAGCGACGCCGCCGATCTCTTCGGAGCAGCCGTGAGCGTGTCGGGTGACGTCGTGGCGGTAGGCGCCGAGTTCGCGAGCGTCCGCCTGCCTCCGCTCATCACGGGCCTCGACACGAGCGACGTCGGACAGTCGATCCTGAGCGGCCATGCCTACGTCTTCCGATACGACGGCACGCAGTGGAACGAGGAGTCGGTCCCGTTGGGGTCCGAGGCTCAGGTTCTCGACCGCGCCGGCGCGTCCGTCGACGTGTGGGGCAACCGGCTCGTCGTTGGCGCGCCGTGGTTCGACGGCGCCTTCGGCAGCCACCCCGACGCCGGAGGAGCCATCGTCTACGAGTATGCGGACGGCAGCTGGGCCGAGACGGCGCTGCTGCAGGCGCTGGACCGCCGGGAGGACGATCACCTCGGCGAGTCCGTGGCCGTCCAGGGCGACACGATCGTCGTGGGTGCCAGCGGGAAGCAGATCGGCGGGTACGGCGATGCCGGTGTGGCCTACGTCTTCCGCCAGGACCCGGGCGGGCAGTGGTCCCAGCTTCGGCGGCTCTCCAATTCCGACGGCACGGCGGTCGACGCGCTGGGCAGCGCGGTCGGCGTCTGGGAGGAAGCCGTGCTCGCCGGCGCACCCCTCGCGCTCGGCGCCACGGCGAGAGGGCACGCCTACCCGGCCTCCGTCCCCCGACGGCAGGAGATCGCGTTCGCACCCTCGAGTGCACGTGCAGGCGACAGCATCGCGTTCGCCCGAGGCTTCGGCATGGTGGGACTACCGGAAGGGACTCTCAGCACGCCCTCGCAGGGAACCGCAAAGGTCTACCTGCAAGGCGATCTGGGTGCCTTCACGTGGCAGCAAGTCGCCGAGCTCGAGGCCTCCGATGCGATGACGGGCGACCGGTTCGGTGCCTCGGTCGCGGTCGCGACCACGCACCTGGTCGCCGGCGCACCCGGTGTCGATACCGACCGGGGCGCGACCTACACGTTCGAGGCGCTGCCGTCGTCGCAGCTCCTCGAGCAGAAGCTGCAGGCGAGCGACGGAGTCGTGGGCGACCTGTTCGGCGCGGCCGTCGGGGTCTCGCCGACGCGGCTCCTGGTCGGTGCGCCGGCAAGGCAGGTCGGCGCCAACTCCGCCCAGGGCAGCGTCTACGAGTACACCTTCTCCGGCCTGACCTGGACCGAGCAACCCGCACGGCTGACGGCCTCGGACGGCGGCGCCGACGACCAGTTCGGCAGCGCGATCGCCATGGACGGCGATATGGCCGCCGTCGGCCTGTGCTCTCCGACCGGCGTCGGTGCCGTCTACCTGTTCGAGCACGACGGAGTGAGCTGGATCGAAGCACAGAAGCTGCAGGGCGCGGTTGGTGGGTTCCCGGGAGACGGCTTCGGCTGCAGTCTCGGCCTGTCGGGCGACTCCCTGATCGTCGGAGCCCCCGTCGAGGAGGCCGCGTACGTCTACGCGTTCGACGGCTCGACGTGGAACGAGCAGCAGGTGCTGTTCAACCCCGAGAGCGGATCGGCGTTCGGATCGGCCGTCGACATCGAGGGAGCCAGTGCGCTCGTCGGTGCGGCCGGTGCGCTCCCGTCTGCGGCGTACCTGTTCCGGTTCGACGGCAGCACGTGGAACGCGTCACAGAGGCTCGTCGCAGAAGAGGGCGTCGGCCCGGAGCTCGGCCGCGCCGTGTCGCTCTTCGACGACTGGGCGATGGTCGGTGCGCCAGAGGACGGCCCGACCTCGCTCGGCGCGGCGTATGCGTTCCATGTTCCCAGGCGGATCGACGTCGGTCCCGGTCTGGCCGACTCGCTCTTCGAAGGCGTTTCGGGACTCTTCGGGATGGACTTCGTCTTCCCGCGCGTCCTCGACCCCGGGATCCTGGCGATGCAGAGCCAGCGCAGCCTGCTGGACAGCTCGTCCACGCTGTTCCCCGACGCGAAGCTATTCGGAACGGAGCTGGCCTCCGACGTCATGCAGATCTGGGACGTGAAGTTCACGGGGATCCTGGAGGACGATGCCGAGCTCTCGGTGCACTACGACGATTCTCTGCTTCGGATCCCGGAGGAGGACCTCGTCCTGTGTCGCGCCGAGCGAGCGCCGTGCGTCCCGCTGCCCGTCGTCGCGCGCGACACGGTCGGGAACGTCTTGACGGTACGCGTCTCGGATCCGGCGAGCGTGTTCCTGTTGCTTTCCGGGCCGCCTGTCACCGTCGATCGGTGGCTGATCCAAGGGACGGCGAGCGGGGGCACCATCGAGTTCACGGTGGGTCTCTTCCGTCTCTCGCTCACGACCGTGGCGGGAGACTCGGCCGAGCAGGTCGCCCAGCAGCTCGCGAGTCTGCTCTCGGCGAACGGGATCCCCGCGTCAGCGGACGGTCCGAACCTGCAGGTCGACGGCGCGGTCCTGACGTCGTTCGACATCCTCGACCCGGGCCTGTCGGTGCAGGAGACCTTCCTCGCCGTCCCGACATTGCGGAGCTCGGCGTTGGCGATGCTCGCGCTGCTCGTCGCCGGCGTCTCGTTCGTCCTGCTTCGCCGTCGCGCTCGGGTCGAAGCAGCCTAGCGATCGCGGCGCGCCTAGCGGAGGGAGATCGTTCCGTTCGACGTGCGGAGCTTGATCGGTACGCCGCCCTTGCCGAGGCGTCCGCGCAGGCGGCCTTCGCGGGAGTCGCCACCGGCGGAGTCGACCGCGAGCTGGTTCCGGATGGCGCCGTTCTCGACGCGGACGTCGGCGTCGACGTCCGTCGGGAGCTCGACGACGATGCGGCCGCTGCTCGTCGCCAGCGACACGCCGCTGCCGAGGTCTGCCAGCGCGCCGCGTGGATGACGCCGTTCGACGTGGCCGCGTCGACGGAGCCGCGGTGATCCGAGAGATCGATCTTGCTGTTGCTCGAACGCGCCTTCAGGCGGCGGGAAGAGAAGCTGGATGGTCTGGTTCGGCCACGTGAACGAGAACGCCAGCGGTACGCCCATGACCGCGCCGGACGCTCCCCGCCGCCCGGACCCCGGAGGGGGGTTGACATAGGATTCGTACTCGGACGATTTCGCAGCTAGTACGTCCGACCCGCGAAGACGTCTTGGACATCTCGCTCTCTGAGGGTCAGAATGCCCGATGATGGGCAGCATGCCCGAGAATGGAGTCGACCGTGGTGGATCGCATGCGGACGTTGGGTCTTTGCTCTCTGGCCTCGCGGCGCCAGATTCTTCTCGGGCTTGCGGCGCTGCTCGCTGCCGCGGCTGCCGCCGAGCCGGCCCACGCGGCTCTCGTCGAGGGAACCATCACCGGAACGGTGACCTTCGTCTCGGCAGGCGCACCCGCCGGCATCGCCGTCGACGACCCGATCACCTACGTCTTCCGCTACGACACCGACGCCGCCCCCGTCAACGTCATTGGGGAGGACTTCTTCTATGCGACCGGGTCCTTCTCGCTGACCATCGGAGCCTACGTCTGGCAAGCTATCGATCCCAGCATCTTCGTCAGGGACGGTGCGTCCCAGGATGCGATTCAAATCCAGAAGTCCACCGCCACGGGCCCCTATGAGTCCTTCCCCGGGTTGGTCGGCCTCGGCAACGTGTCCATGGGTCTGGCGGACAACACGGCTCCGTTCACGATGTTCTCGTCCGGCGCCCTGCCCGCGACGATCGACCTGGCCGACGTGACCGGGTCCAGTGGTGTTGTCCTGAGCGACAGTGGCAACGAATACGTCTTCAACTTCTCGATCGACACGCTCGCGATCGTCCCCGTCCCACAGCAGGTGCCCGGGCTGCCGGTTCCCGTCCTCGGGCTGGTTGCCGTTCTTCTGACTGGAGTGGGCGCCCGTACACTAGGCCGCACAGCTCAGTCGCCCCGGCCCTAGGCGATTCACACAGCACCTGGATCCGGACGTCAGACAGAAACGGGCCACGAGCCTAGCCCCGATCCGCTCAGCTCGACGCGGTTCTCGCCCCCGGATACGGCCGAGCAGCGCTCGGGGGCCAGCCGTGAGGCCCGCCGCCCGGACCCCGGAGGGGGGTTGACACAAGACTCGTACTCGGAGGTCAGCCAGAAAACCGGTTCATCCGTCCTATCCTCGACGCTGGCCTGACCCGGTCGGCCGGTTGCCTACGACGACGGACGCGCCGGGCTGCGTCCCGTCCAGCGCCGGAAGGCCTTGTGGAACGCGCTGGCGTCCGAGAACCCGGTGCGTTGCGCCGCTTCGTCGACCGTACAGCCCTCCTGGTCGAGCGCCTCCAGTGCGAGGTCGCGGCGCAGGCCGTCGAGGATCGCGCGATAGGTCGTACCCTCGCGCTCGAGGTGGCGCCGCAGGGTTCGCGCGCTCTGGTGCAGGTCGCCGGCGATCTCGTCGACGCTCGGTGTGCCGCCCGCCAGGCGCCGCTTTATCGCGCCGCGGACGCGGTCGGCGAGTTCTTCTTCGTGCGGGATCGCGTCGAGCATGCGCGTCGCGTGCTCTTCGATCAGCTGGCGCAGCACGCTGTCCGCTTCCGGGTTCGGCTCATCGAACATCGCGGTCGGGAACACGACGCCGTTGTTCGCGGCGTCGAAGACGGGCGGCACGCGGAGGCGTACGAGCGCATCCTCGGCGTACCGCCCGT
>JANQSB010000341.1 GCA_028284295.1 Myxococcota bacterium
ACATCGCGGGTCCCCCGGCCTCGCGGCTTTCGCCCTCGCAGGTCGCTGCCCAGCTCGGACCCGTGATGTCGAAGCTGGACGGGGCGGAGCCGAGCCCCAGGCCGCGGGGCTCCGCACAGGCACCCGGTGGTGCCAGCGGGGCGGCCTCTTCGCCGGGCTGCGCGCTCTCCTGGGCGGGGGTGGCCGCGGCCGCAGGCTCCTGGGCCTGGCCGGGTGCGGCCGCGATCGCCAGCGCGAGCGCCGCCCACGCGAGGCTGCCGAGAGGGAGGCCGGGGAGAGGGAACTGGGGGGGCTTCTGCATCTTCGTCCAACCGCCCCGGACTCAGGGTCCGAGGCGTCCTTTCACTCGCAGTCCCACGACGTGACGGTCGTAGTCGAAGACCCGGGCCGTGGAATCGTTGTCATCGTAGCGCCAGGAGAGCACCAGGCTCAGCTGCTTCCAGATGGCGCGCTCGAGCGAGGCGCCGACGTTCCACTCCCGCTCGCGCTTGTTGGTCGGCTTCAGCCCGTACTCGACGCCATTCGTCGGCGTGCGGTCGGGGAAGGTGCTCGGGTGCTCGAAGGGCCGGTACTTGAACCCGACGTACAGGTCGAGCAGCAGCGATCCCGGAAGACCGGCAGAGCTTCCGAGGAGGAAGGCGTGCTGCTGGTAGCTGTACTCCCGACCGCGCGAGTCGCGCCAAGACCAGCTGTAGCCGCCGCGAGCCGTGGGGTTCTCGATGCCCGGCAGCTCCGGCAGGGGCAGGACGTGCAGGATGCCGGGACCGAGCTCCCAGCCGTCCCGGTTGCGCGCCGAGGCCTCGTTGAGACCGGGGGGGCCACAGGTGCTGGAGTTGCCGCTACAGGGAAGGCCCGGGGTGCCGTTGCCGTCGGGCACCTCGAAGGTGTCGAAGCGGAAGTCGTCGCGCACCCAGCGCAGGTCCAGCCGGGTGCGTCCGAAGGCGCCGAAGTCGTGGAAGAGGGACCCTTCGAGGACGTGCTCGACCAGGTAGGCGTCGCCGTCCACCCAGGCGTGGCCGAACTCGTAGCGGACCCGAGCGACGCTCTCTTCGGTGAGCACCCGGTCGACCCAGGCCGAGACGGTGGGGTAGTGGGTGTCGAACTCGGTGACGTCGTGCTGGCGCGTTCCGTAGTAGCTGCCCATCAGCCCCACCGTCCACAGCTCGTCCTGGAACACGCTGCTCCCGGCGGAGAGCGTCCACACGCCGCGCCAGTCCTTCTCGTCGCTGATCTGACGCGGGAGCTCGACTCCCGATCCGCGCAGCACGACGTTGGTGTCGTACTCGGTCCCGACGGTCCCCTCCACCCACCACTGGAACGGCGGTGCGTCGAGGCGGTCGAGGATGCGCTGGGCCTCGTCGGCCCACGACGTCCCCGGCCAGTCCACGACCACACGCGTGAGGGCCCGGCGTGCACGCTCGCGGTCCTGCTCGGCGAGCGCCACGCCCTGGTAGAAGGACGAGACAGGCTCCGCATAGCCGGGATCGAGGCCGCGGGCGCGCTCGAGTGCGGCGGCTCCCGACTCGTTCTCGGACGCGTCGAGCAACATCAGTCCGCGATAGAGCTGGACGTTGGCCCGCTCGGGGTCGCGCGCCTCGGCCCGGTCCAGGGCCTCGCGCGCCGCATCGCGCTGCTCGAGGTGGTAGAGGGCGATCGCCAGGGAGACGTCGACCCCGGGCCGCTCCGGCTCGATGGCGCGAGCCGTCTCGAGGGCGTCCACGGCCTCCGCATAGCGCTGCAGCCGGATCAGGCACTGCCCCCGGACGAGGTGCAGCTCGGCATCCGCGGGGCTGGCCTGCCGCACGCGGTCCAGCTCGGCGAGCGCACCCGGACAGCGCCCCTCCCGGGCCAATTGCAGGCCGCGCTCCCGGGTACTGCTCGGGCTTGCGGCAGCCGTCTGGACGGCGAGCAGGAGCATGGCGAGCACGCAGGCGCGAGCGCAGGCAGCTAGGCGGGATCCTGTGCTCGCGGGACGGGGCACCCGACGCTCTCCTGACTCTCCTCGCTCTGCGGACTGCGGCCCCCCCGCACCGATGGATCGCGGCGACCCGCCAGGGCGATTCCGGCGAGGCCGATGCAGCACAGCAGGAGCGTAGTCGGTTCCGGGACCGCCGTGTAGCTGAGCGCGGCCGCCAGACCCAGGGGCGCCAGCACCTGGGAGACGTCGCTGATCTCGAGCGGGCCCGCCACCACGTAGCGCACCAGGATCTGCGTACTGGCCCCGGGCGCCAGGTCGGGCAGCACGACGCCGCCGTAGACGATGCCGGGCCCGACCGGCGGCTGGAAGGTCAGCAACGCGAGCAGGTCGGCGTCGAGCCCGATCTGCGGATCTCCGGGATAGGTGTCGAGCGGATCGAGGGTCGTGAAGAGAAGGATCGGCTGCAGGATCGAGAAGGAGGCATCGTTCACGATCGTCCAGGTGGAGTCGACGATCGCCGGATCGTCGGGCGTCGCCATCGCGGGCAGCTGGTGGACCGTCGTGACGACCTGCGACGAGACCTGGACGGGAGCGCCCGTACTGGGCCCGCCGGCCGCCAGGAACATGTCGTTGCTGTCGGCCGCGAAGCCGGGCGTGCGCCCCAGGGCTGCCACGTCGTCGGGATCGAAGCCCTGCCCTCCCGTGCCCACGAAGAAGAGCGGGGAGATGTCGTCGATGGTCAGTGCCGTTGCCGCCTGGTTGCCGATCCAGCTCGCGGCGATCGTGAACGCCAGGATCGACAGTCTGCTTCCGGTCCGCATGGGAACTCCGATCGGGTCGGACGCGTGAAGTCCGCCCCCATGACACGGAGTGACCCCGCAACGGAATTCGGTTGCGGATTCCGTGGGGATGGCCGGAGATGGCCGTCTGCCGGCGTCTCGCGGGGCCGTCGCGAGGGCCGTTCGGCGTCTCCTCCTCAGCCGATCGGCGCTTTCGGCGGTGCGCAGGCAGGAGCCTGCCGCCTGGCCTACTCTCGCGCCGCGACTGACTGGAGGGGGGTGAGTGGTGATTCGGATCCTTGCGTTCGCAGGCCTCGTGTTCTTCGCGGCGGGCCCGGTCCTGGCCGAGACGGGGGCGCAGTTCGCCGCGCCGGGGGTTCGGGCGCCCGGCGACCCGGACGTGAACGGGTTCCGCTTCTCGCTGCTACATGGCAGCAACCAGAGCACGCGCGGGCTCGACATCGGGCTGCTGTCGCTGAGCGAGACCGAGACCTTCTCGGGGGTCGGCCTCTACCTCGGGATCGGCAAGGTGAACGGCAAGATGGACGGCGGCGCCCACTTCAGCCTGGTCAACATCCACATGGGCCAGGACTCGGGTCTGAATGCCGCCTTCATCAACAAGGTCCACGACGCCGACAACGCCGTCGACTTCGGCTTCATCAACATCGCCTCCGGGACGACGCTGGTGGATATCGGCGGGCTGAACATGGCGAAGCGCTCGACCGCACAGCTCGGCTTCATCAACATCGTCGACGAGATCCAGGGCTTCCAGCTCGGCTTCATCAACATCGCCAAGAACGGCTTCCTGCCGGTCTTCCCGTTCTTCAACTTCGCGGTGGAGTAGGCCGGGTCCGACTCGGGCCGCGCACTGCGCCGCGGCCCCTGTCCCCGAGCGCCGGAGCGGGACCGGGGCAGGCCCCCTCCCGTGGGTCTGGCCGGAGGGCTAGTACTAAAGTACACTAACCGAGTTCTCGATAGTACTATTCCCGCACCCGAACCGGATTGCCCGGGTGGGGCGCGGAACGCGAGGGAGCTGCCATGGCCTCCATCCGCAAACAGGGGAGCGCATACGAGATCCGCGAGTGCCGCGCGACGGAGCGCGGGCCGCGGCAGTTCGTGCTCGCCCGCTTCTCGGGCGTCCTGACCCCCGAGGTGCTGGACGAGGCGTCGGGCCGGGCGCGGACCCGCTTCGACCGCGCCGGGCTGGTCGCGTACGCGCGGGCCCGGGGCATTCCGGTGAGCCCCCGTCCCCGCCATGCAGCTGCCCGCAGGCTGCTCGCGGAGCTGCGATCGGGCAGTCGCCTCGAGCCCAGCCTGGTGGCTCTCCTGCGCGAGGCACTGGAGCTGCAGCCCTGGACGCCGCTGCCCGCCCATCTCGAAGACGCCGCCGAATGGGTCGGCCGTTCGGATGCGTCCCGGGGCAAGGCGCTGCGCGGCCTGCTGCGGGTCGCCAGCCGTGCGCTGCGGTCCGGGGCATCTCCGCCCGCGGATCCCGGCGAGCCCTTCCCGCGCATCGATTCGGGCGGCGGGTTCCTTCCGGTGAGCCAGGCCGGGTCCTGACCGGTGCTGCTCGACGAGCAGATCGTCGCCATCGAGCGCGCCTTCGAGGAGGCCGGCATCCCCCACGCCTTCGGCGGAGCCCAGGCACTCGCCTACTACGGCAGCGTGCGCGCGACCCACGACATCGACGTCAACGTCTTCCTGCCGGCCGAGGATTCCGAACGCGTCCTGGGGGTGCTCGGGGCGCTGGGTGCGTCGACGGCCGATCCTGGCCTGCGCAAGCTCGTCCGGCGCGACGGTCAGGTGCGTGTGCGGTGGGACGACACGCCGATCGACCTCTTCTTCGCCTACGACGCCCTCCACCGGAGCTCCATGGAGCGCCGACGGCGGGTGGACTTCTACGGAGACCCCATCCACATCCTCAGCGCCGAGGACCTGATCGTCTACAAGGCGGCCTTCGATCGGGAGAAGGACTGGAACGACATCGCGGGGATGGTCTACGCCTGCGAGCGGCCCCTAGACCCCGACTACCTGCTCGGCTGGCTCGAGCGAATCGACGGTGTCGACGGTCACCGTCTGGCCCGGCTGCAGCAGGTCCTGTCTTCCGGGGGTGAGAGCGTCGGCGACTGAGGGCCCGGGCGCCCTATCCTGTCCACGATGTCCCGACCCACTCCGCCTGGCCTGTCCCGACGCGCCTTCCTGAGCCGCAGTGCCCGGGCCGGCGGATGGCTGGCCCTGTCGGTCCTCGGACAGACGATCGCGCTTCCGGGTCGAGCGTCGGGAGTCCGGGACGTAGGGCCCCTGCAGCCACCGGACGCGAGCGGTCTACGACTGCCGGAGGGCTTCCGTTCGCGGGTCGTCGCGATCACCGGCCGACCCGTCGGCGCCGGGACCTACCCGTGGCACGCGCGGCCCGACGGCGGTG
>JANQSB010000343.1 GCA_028284295.1 Myxococcota bacterium
GCGGGCGGCCCGCGCCCCCGCCGTGCTCTCGGGGCAGCCGGAGGTCGGTGAGGCGGAGCTCCAGCTGGGAGCGCGACTGGTTCTCGCACCTCGGGCCCGGGCGCTTCCCGCCGAGCCCCCTCCGGCTCCGGAGCCGGAGGACGGCGAGGAGGCGCCGGCGTCGAGCGCGCAGCCCGACGAACGGCCCGATGAGTCGCCGGAGTCGTCGGGCGGAGACTCTTCGCTCGAAGATCGGGTGCTCGAGGCGACCGCCTCGGCGATCCCGCCCGGTCTGCTCGATCGCCTGAAGGGGGGACCCGCCCTGCAACCCAGGACCTCTGCGTCGGGTCAGAGTGGGCTCGAACGCCTGGGGCTTCGCGGCAGACGAGCGGGTACGCGACCCGGGATGCCGGGTGGGGGGGTGCGTCTGGACGTCGTCGAGACCTTGCGGGCCGCGGCGCCGTGGCAACGGCTGCGGCAACGCCACGATGACGAGGAGCAGCGACGCCTCGAGGTCCGTCGCGACGACCTTCGCGTGGCGCGCTACAAGGAGCGCGGCGAGACCACGGCGATCTTCGCGGTGGACGCCTCGGGCTCGACCGCCGTGCAGCGCCTCGCGGAGGCGAAGGGCGCTGTCGAGACGCTGCTCTCGGACTGCTACGTCCGTCGCGATCGCGTGGCGATGATCGCGTTCCGGGGCGAGCGTTCCGAGATCGTCCTGCCCCCCACCCGATCGCTGGTGCGCGCGAAGCGCTGCCTGGGATCGCTGGCAGGCGGTGGCGCGACGCCCCTGGCGGCCGGGATCGAGACCGCCTCGCACCTGGCCCGCGCCTCGGCGCGCGAGGGCACCACTCCGTTGGTCGTCCTGCTGACGGACGGGTCCGCGAACCTGTCACGCGACGGGAGTCGCGGCCGGGAGGGCGCGCAGCAGGACGCGCTCCGCGCGGCGCGCGAGCTTCGAGCCGCGAAGGTGCGGACCCTGCTGGTCGACACCTCTCCGCGACCCCAGGCCGTCGCCGAACGGCTCGCGAACGAGATGGACGCCGAGTACGTCCCGCTCCCGCGTGCCGACGCATCCGTGCTCGATGCCGCGGTGCGGGAAGCCCGCGGGCGCTGTCGCGCTGGCGCGGGGGAGGCGAGGTGAGGGGCGTGGCCTGGTCCGACTCCGCGGACCGGTCGCGGCGAGGCGATGCCCTGTGGCGGGGGGCGGAGGCCATGCTGCGAGGCGTGGAGCCGCTCCGCTGGGAGACGGACGGCAGCGATTGGCCGAATCGTGGCACCAGCCGCTTCGTTCGCGCGGGAGGCATCCGCTGGCACGTGCAGCAGACCGGTTCGGGGCCCGAGTTGCTCCTGCTGCATGGAACCGGGGCCTCGACCCACTCGTGGCGGGACCTCCTGCCCGCCCTGGCGACGCGCTTCTCGGTCGTGGCACCGGATCTCCCGGGCCATGGCTTCAGCGAGGCCCCGCGACCGTCGGCGCTCTCGATCGACGGCATGGTGGCTTCCATAGCGGCGCTCCTCGACGAGCTCTCGTGTCGCCCGCGGATCCTGGTGGGCCACTCGGCTGGCGCGGCGGTCGCCTGTCGTGCCGCCCTCGACGGGGTGGTCGATCCCGAGCGCGTGGTCTCCCTGAACGGCGCGCTCCTGCCCTTCGGCGGCCCCGCCCAGCGTCCCCTGGCTCATCTGACCCGGATCCTGACCCTCCACCCCTGGCTGCCGCGCGTCTTCGCCTGGCGTGGACGCGATCCGTGCATCATCGAGCGCATGGTCCGGGGCACGGGCTCGCGCCTCGACGCGGAGGGACTGCGCCTCTACGGGCTCCTGCTCGGGAATCCGCATCAGGTCACCACCGCCCTGCGCATGATGTCCCGCTGGAACCTGCGGCCCCTGGTACGCGACCTGCCGCGGCTCGGTGCGGCCCTGCAGCTGGTGGTGGGAGACCGGGACCGCTACATCGATCCCGCCCAGTCGCTTCGGGTCCAGTCGCTGGTTCCGAGGGCCGAGCGCGTCGTCCTGCCGGGCTTCGGCCATCTCGCCCACGAGGAGGACCCGGCGCGCATCGCCGCACTGCTGCACGCCGGTGGTGCCTCGGGTGTCGCAGCATGACGACCGCCCGGGGCTCGTTGCGACGCTCGCTCTTCTTCGTGCCGGGAGGCGAGCCCAGGAAGCTCGACAAGTCGCGGACCCTCGGCGCCGACACGCTGCTGCTCGACCTCGAGGACTCGGTTTCCGTGGACGAGAAGAGTCGCGCCCGGGAGCTGGTTTCGGGCGTGCTTCGATCGGGCGACCTCGGCGGCGCAGAGGCCGCCGTGCGCGTGAACCCACCGGGCACGCCCTACTTCGACGAAGACCTCGAGGCCGCCGTCTCCGCGGGGGCGGCCGCCATCATGCTGCCCAAGGCGGAAAACCCGGATCGGCTGGGGGAGGTCGCCGATCGGATCCAATCCCTCGAGGCCGCATCGGGTGCCGATACGCCCGTCGCGCTGCTGGCCCTGGTGGAGACCGCGAGGGGTGCGATCCGCGCTCACGAGCTGCCCCGGGCCAGCTCGCGGGTGGAGGCCCTCTGTTTCGGACACGCCGACTTCTCCCGGGACATGGGGCTCGTGGAGGCAGACAGCTCTCGCGGCAGCGTCTTCCACGCGCGCTGCGGCCTCGCGATCGCCGCGCGCGCCGCGGCGGTCACTCCCATCGATACCGTCTACCTGAACGTGCGCGACGAGGAGGGCTTCCGCGAGGACGCGCGGCTGGCGGCCTCGCTCGGCTTCGACGGCAAGCTGTGCATCCACCCGTCGCAGGTCGCCATCGCGAACGAGGTCTACACACCGAGCGCAGCCGAGATCGACTTCGCGACGCGCGTGCTGGAGGCGGGGCGACGTGCCCGTGAAGAGGGCCGCGGAGTCTTTGCGGTGGACGGGAAGATGGTCGATGAGCCCGTGCTGGCCGCACAGCGGCGCGTGCTGGATCGCGCGCGTCGCAGCGGCATCGACGTCGGCGTGGAAGAGGATGGCTGAGCGCTTTCGGGCACGTGGGGCGAAGTGCGCGGAGCTCGGCAAGTGGAAGAGAAGCAAGCGGATCTCGTGCTCGACTGGCGGGTGATGGCACAGATGGCCTGAAGGGCGTCGGGAGGAGGAAGCGATGGCAGGGATACTCGAGGGAATGCGCGTGGTGGAGGGGTCCGCCTTCGTTGCGATGCCGCTGGGTGGGATGACCCTGGCGCAGATGGGTGCGGACGTGATCCGCTTCGATCCGATCGGCGGCGGACTGGACTACACGCGCTGGCCGGTCACCTTGAAGGGGCAGAGCCTGTTCTGGGCGGGCTTCAACAAGGGCAAGCGTTCGATCGCGGTGGACATCCGATCGCCTCGGGGGCAGGAGATCCTGACCGCCCTGATCTGCGCGCCCGGCGAGGATGCGGGGCTCTTCATGACCAACTTCCCCGCGCGCGGTTGGCTCGACTACGAGACCCTGAAGTCCCAACGCGAAGACCTGATCATGGTGAACCTCGTGGGGCGCCGCGACGGTGGCTCCGAGGTCGACTACACGGTGAATCCGGCGGTCGGCTTCCCGACGGTGACGGGTCCGCGCGACAGCCCGCGCCCGGTGAACCACCTGCTGCCGGCCTGGGACGCGATCACCGGGAAGCTCGCGGCGGCCAGCCTGCTGGCGGGCGAGCGCTATCGGACCCGGACGGGCAAGGGGCAGATGATCCGGATCGCCCTCAAGGACGTGGCGCTCTCCATGCTGGGGAACCTGGGCAAGATCGCCGAGGTGACGATCAACGACGCCGACCGTCGCAAGGACGGCAACTATCTCTACGGCGCCTTCGGTCGCGACTTCGAGACCCTGGACGGCAAGCAGCTGATGGTGGTCGCGCTCACCCGCGGCCAGTGGAA
>JANQSB010000365.1 GCA_028284295.1 Myxococcota bacterium
CGGAGACGGATGGTCTCCAGCGGTCGAAGGCAGACTGGATCACGGGCGCTCGGCCTCGGCGGCCTGGTGTCGCCCGGGGCGGGCGCCCAGGTGGCGAGCCTCTTCGAGAGCCAGGGGCCCGCGTCCCAGGACCGGCCGCTGGCGGACCGCGCCGAGCCCATGCACATCGTCGGGAGACCGAACGCCGGTGGGCTGACGCCCTTCGACTTCCGGGTCTTCGACTGCGCGGGCGGCGAGCCCTGCAGCCTCGACACGGACCTGATCCAGCTCGAGCTCTCCTCCCAGGTGCAGGCCTCGCCCTCCACCTCGCCGAATACCCAGCTCGCCAGCGTCGCCGGGCGCTTCCACCCCCTGCTCCCCGGCGGCGACCAGGTCGTGTTCGCCACGGCCACACAGTCCGACATCGTGTTCCTGGGCCTGTGCTCGGACGACGCGGGCGACCCTTGCGCCGCCAACCCGAGCTTCTTCAGCGAGTCCAACATCGCGAGCCAGCCCGTCGTCAGGGTCTTCGGCGACGACGGCATCGAGGCGCGACGCTTCGTGCAGCTCGCGGCCGCGCAGCTGGACCGCGACCCCCTGGACGTGCTCGTGCTCGCCTACTGGCGCCAGGACGGCGACATCGCCGTCGAGGTCTTCGACTGGGACCCGGAGACCGGCGCCCGCAGCCACACCGTGCTGCCGGCCTCCGAGCGGACGAGCCTCGACCCGACCCTCTTCCGTTCGGCGCGCCTGGCACTCGCGACAGCCGACTTCGAGGGCAACCTCCTCGACACGATCGCGGTGGTGACCCCCGACGGGCCGGAGCCGCTGCCCTTCGAGCAAACCAACGACTTCGAGCAGTTCCGGGTCGACTTCTTCGAGCTGCTGGTGTCTTCGAGCGAGTGTCCCGATCCCTCCCCCTGCCTGGTGGCGCGGGGCTCGGACGTCTTCCAGCAGCACCACTTCGAGGGAACCCCGGTGGGCAATCCGCCCGCGGTCTTCAACCACATGACCCGATTCTTCAACTCGAGCGCCGCCGGGCGCCCGGTGGGCTGCCAGGTCACCGGGAACGCGGCTCTCGAGCTCGACTGCTACCTGACCAAGCTCGCCGCTCGGGGTGCGCGGCTGACGCCGTCGCCGAGCGTCGGCGCCAGCTTCGAGCGCGCCCTGCCCGAGAACCTGGTCGTGCTCGCCGACTACGTGTACGACTCCGACAACTTCCGGCAGAGCAACGCCGACCTCTTCGTCACCCGACCCGCGCGCTGCGGGTCGCCTCCCGCGGGCCAGGCCAGCCTGTGCCCGCCCGCGGCCGACGACCTCGACTTCTACCTTGCGGCTCTCCCGGCGTGCGACGACGGGGCAGAGAGCGACGAGTATCCGCAGCTCGTGTGCGCGCCGAGCTCGCTCGCGCCGAACCCACCGAACGTCCTGATCCGCCACGTCGACCTTCAGGCCCTCGGCGATCCGACGAGCATCGACGTCATCGGTCGCCGGCTCCCCCAGAACATTCCCATCTGCTTCACGGCCGGCGACCTGGCCAGCGACCCGCTCGAGGAGATCGCGGTCTTCCGCAGCGTCTCTGGCGCCACCGTCTTCGAGGCCCAGCTCGACGGGGCCGAGATCCGGGACCTGAGCGCCCAGGCGGCGCCCGTCCGCGGCCAGTACGCCCCCGCCCCCTTGCTCGGCGGCGAGTTCATCGACCAGGGCGACTGCGCGCTCGGGATCGTCGATCTGGACGGGGACCCACAGGACTCATCGAGCGGTCGGCTCAGCTCGTGGGACCGCGAGCTCGCCGCCGTCAGCGTGTTCTCGACGATTCGCTACGAGTTCGTGCCGCTCAGCGAAACGCAGATCTTCTACACGCACCGCGAGCTGGTGGACGTCTGGCGCGTGAACCTCAGCGACCCCGAAGGCGAGTTCCAGGGCCTGGCCCTCGCCCCGGCGTCCCGGCAGACGATCGGCGCGCGCAGCTTCGCGGCCTTCCGGCCCGCTCCGGTCGTCGCTGCGAGCTTCCCGGACTGGGACCACGACGCGCTCTCCCTCGGCCCCGGGCGCGTCGTCCTCGACCAGACCTACAGCCAGCCGACCCTCGTCCTGAACGCGCCGCCGCGGCACCTGGACCTTCTCGACGAGCTCGAGAATCCCCCGGCGTGCCTCACGGACCCGCTGCTCGACGTGAACTGGACGCAGTGCAACCTGCCCGAGGCGGACGGCAGCTGCGGCGGCCTCCTCACGAGCTACTCGGTGCAGATGAGCGAGTCCTACGGCTCGCGGATCGAGAACACCGTCACCCGGTCCGTCGGCGGCGGCTTCAGCGTCGGGCCCTTCGGCGCCAGCGTGGAGCGCAAGTACACCGATACGGACGTCACCTCCGGTGGGGACGCCCTCGTGCAGAACCAGTTCCAGGACGCGGACTACGTGGACACGGCGTCGACCTCCGTGACCGGCTATCGGGTCTACGAGTACGAGGTGTTCCTGGGTGACGAGATGGTGATGGACGAGGGCAGCCCCCCGCGCCCCGTCACCGTCGCCGTCGTCCGGGCCGACCCCGGCAGCATCGGGCAGGCGCCCGTGCTCTCGAACCCGCTCGTCCTGCCGATTCACGTACCGGGAAACCTGCTCTCCTACAAGCCGCTCGCCTACTACACGGACACCACGGGCGAGTGCTGCACGCTCGGAAGCCCGAGCCAGGAACAGCTCGGCTACAACGCCGTGCCCGTCACCCTCGGCCAGATCGCCGACGGTGGCTGGAGCCTGCTGCAGAACGTCGACAACGGAACCGAGTCGACCACTCAGGGAAGCCTGATCTTCCAGGCGGGGGGAGAGGCCTCCTACTACGGAGTCGGCGTCTCCTTCTCGGGCAGCTACGACAGCAGCACGGCGACGACCCACACCACCGACGTCAGCTCCCAGGTGCGCATCGGCTGGTCGTACTCCGATGAGTCTTCGTCCGCGACGCTCCCCTACGTGGTGACGCCCTTCGTACGCGTCGATCCCACGGGCGCCGTCGTGCTCGACTACGCGGTGGACATCATCGACGACCCCAAGGATCCCAGCTGTATTCGGACCGTCTACCAGCTGCGCTCCGACCCGGCGATCTCGCTGCCGCGGCGCCGGAGCTTCGCTCTCGACGGCGACGAGATCCGCGACGGGGTGCAGAACCTGCAGACCAAGGAGCTCGCCTGCTCGTACGAGCCCTCCACCGAGTCGTTCACCCTGCAGGCCCGGCTGCACAACTTCAGCCTGCTCGAGACGCCGGCCACGGAGATCCGGTTCTGGCTGGGCGACCCGCGTGACCCGTCGAACGACGCGGTGCTGCTGGCGAGCGAGGTGGCGCCCCCGATCGCGCCCCAGGACGACTGGCAGAACGCGTCGGCGACCGACGTCCTGGCGGTCGACGCGGCGCTCGCGATCTTCATCTGCGACGGACAGGGCGAGGAGCCGGAGGGCACCCCGTGCCTGAACACGGGCGACGACGAGGCCGAGTGCGGAGCGGGCGGCACCTGCGTCCCGACCCTGGGCGCGCCCTACAAGGTCTGCAACCTGGTCTCCGCCGAAGAGTTGGCCGGTACCCGCTGTCAGGAGGACGCGGACTGCGGCGCCGACGCCGCCTCGAAGTGCGTGCCGGAGAACCGTCTCTTCGTTCAGGTCGACCCGGGCGACGACGTCACCGAGATCTCCGAGGACAACAACCTGGGCTGGCGCTTCCTGGACATGGAATGCCTGCCGGAGCAGACCCAGCCCGTCCCGGAGCCCGGCGCCACGCTCTCGATGTGGGCCGCGATCGCGACCCTCGTGGGACTTCGCGGGCGGCGACGGCGGTAGGAACGAGCCGGCCTGGCTATCGATCCGAAGCGCCCACCACCCGTCCGGCTCGAACCTCGTCTTCCGTGACCCGGACTTCCAGACTCCGATCCCCGACGTGAATGCGCCAGGGGGAGCTCGCCACCACGCGCTTCGGCGAGGCCTTCGGGGTCGCCCTTCCGGACGAAGCGCCGGGAGCGGGAGCCGGATAGGGCAGCCGCAGGCGCGCCACGCCCCGGGCGTCCACCACCGCGCGGGTCTCGAACGCGATCTCGCGTCCGATCGGCGTGCGCAGGTCCGCGGTGGCGACGACCTCCTCGCCCTCCTTGCCCGACAGCTCCAGCACTGCCCCCTCGACGAGCTCGAAGAGCTTGTAGGGCGCGCGACCCGCGTCGGGAGTCGGCTTGTCGCCGGCCCCGACGCGGAACGCGTCGAAGCCGTGCCCACCGAGCGGGCCCTCGGTCACGAGCCGGAAGCGGGCCGTGGACGGGTGCCTTCGGGTCCTTCGGCCGTCGCTTCGGTGGAGCCAGCCTTCGAAGCTGCCGGGCGCGGCGTTCGAGGTCGTGAGCACGTAGCGCGCGCGCAGCCGGGAGGCGAGCTCGACGGCACGGTCTTCGGACTGGGCGTTCAGCAGGCCGAAGGCGGCCTCCCAGTTCTCGACCCCGATGAAGGCCCAGAAGGGGTCGGTCGGGGTCGGCCGTCGGGCGACGTTCTGGATCGCGTGCCCGAAGTTCGCGTGCGAGACGATCCCGTACCCGGGCTGCTTCGAGGTGTCGAAGAAGCCCGTGGTGTCCGGCGTCGAGGCGCGAACCACCTCCAGGAAACGCGTCAGTGAACCCGCGGCGGAGCCCAGACCCCGATCCACCGCCGGCGGCGATCCGACGACGGCGCGGACGCTCGACGCGAGCCTCGGCACGAAGGCCCCGAACACGGGCGGCGCCAGCAGTGCGAGCGCGAGCGCCACGCTCGCGAGCGTCGCGGCGACCGCCGGACCGCCGAGGGCGGCCACGATCCGACGCGAGAGGGCCGAGAGCACCAGCGCG
>JANQSB010000370.1 GCA_028284295.1 Myxococcota bacterium
ACGGGCGCGAGCCTGGTGGTGACGGGCCACGCGTCCCGCTCGGGGCTCGAACGCCTGGTCGTCGGCAGCGTGGCCCAGAAGACCATCCGCCACGCGCCCTGCTCGGTGCTGATCCTGCGCCCCTGAGGTGGCGGCGGCCGGCAGCCGCACGCGCTCAGGGACGCGCCTCGAACGAGACGATGAGGAAGCCGGTCGGGTCGCCATCGAGCTCGGAGAGATTCCCGTTGCTGCTGTCGACCTCGAGCTTCCGGTCGAGAACGGCACCCGCCTCGACCCGCATGCGAAGCTGCGAGTGGAGCCGGTACTGGAGTCCGGCGGAGGCGCGTTGCTGTTTGTCCTCGAAGGTCAGGCGCCGGGGCTGCCCGCGTCGGTTCCGGAGTCGCCACGTGTTGCCGCTGCGAAACCAGGACGCGAAGATCGTGGCCTTGCGGCTGAACCGGTACTCCACCTGCACACCGCGGCCGCGGTTGCTCAAGATCAAGTCGTCGGTGACCCGCCACTGGATCTTGCCGACCGGGCCGATGCCGACGCTGCGGTCGCCGGGCCCCGTCCCGAACTCGAAGCCCAGGGCGATCTCGAGCCGCTTCGGAATCTCGTAGCCGAGCGCGAAGGCGCCGCCCCCGTGCCAGCCCTCGTCGAAGGCCCGGCCCTCGAAGCGCGTGGCGCCGCCGACCTCCGCGAACGCCGACCATCGCTCGCCTTCGAGGAAGACCCAGCCGTCCTCGTTCAAGTCGAGCGCCCCCTGCAGGCGCATCCCCACCGTGTGGAACTCGTCGAAGGGATTGCCCCGGCTCGGTCCGGTCCCGAAGAAGTCCGTCGATCCCTCGAAGTCGTACGAGGAGACGCCGTAGGTCGTCACCAGCTGCACCCCGAGGCGTTCGGTCACGGGTGCCGCGACCCGCAGCCGGGCGGTGGGCGCCCAGGTCTCGACGTCCGTGCCATCCTCGGTCGAGGAGGAGGGGACGTAATCGGCTCCCAGCCGGAAGCGGAAGGCACGCGACCCCGGGAAGGCCGGAATCAGCCGATCTTCGAACTGCGGCTCGATCGACGGCACGGCTCCCGGCGCCGGCGCCTCGTCGCTCCGGGCCGAGCCCGGAGAGACCGCTACCAGGAGGACCGCCCCGACGACGAGGAGGGGCGCCCCGGGAGTCGAGCTCCAGATGCGTCGATCACGCCTGATCGAGCTCCTCCTTCTTCGAGTCCCCGGAGCTTCGAGTCCCTGGAGCTTCGAGTCCCCGGAGCTTCGAGTCCCTCGAGCTCCTCGGGTCGATACCGTTGCCGCCCGGCGGAGAAGCTAGCCCGATCCGGGGCGGCGCGGCGCTCGAAGCTTCCGGGCCTAACCTGCACCTCCCGGCCGCGCTCCGCTAGGGTCGGGAGATGAAGATCCGTTTCCTCGGCGCGACCGGAACCGTGACGGGCTCGAAGTACCTGGTCGAGACGGACCGGGCACGCGTGCTCGTCGATTGCGGGCTCTACCAGGGCGTGAAGCAGCTGCGTGTGCGCAACTGGAAGCCGCCGCCGCTGGACGGCGTCGATGCCGTAGTGCTGACGCACGCCCACATCGATCACACGGGCTATCTGCCGGCGTTGGTGCGCGACGGCTACGCGGGGCCCGTCTACTGCACGCCTCCGACCCAGGCCCTGTGCCGGGTGTTGCTGCCGGACTCCGGGCGCATCCACGAAGAGGACGCCGCCTACGCGAACCGCAAGGGCTTCTCGAAGCACCACCCGGCGCTCCCGCTCTACACGGAGCACGACGCGCTTCGCGCGCTGGAGAGCCTCTCGCCCATCGAGTTCGCGCAGGAGGTCGCGATCGGCGACCTGCATCTACGCCTGCAGCCCGCCGGACACATCCTGGGCGCGGCCAGCGTCGCCCTGCGCGGACCGAAGGGGACGCTGCTCTTCTCCGGCGACCTCGGAAGGAGCGACGACCTGCTGATGCCGCCCCCCTCCCCGCCCGGGTCGCCCCGCTGGGTCGTCGTCGAGTCGACCTACGGCGACCGGCTGCACGCCTCCGTCGATCCGCTGGAGGTGCTGGCCGAGATCGTGAACCGGACGCTGGAGCGAGGGGGCACGCTGCTGATCCCGGCCTTCGCGGTCGCGCGCGCCCAGAGCCTGCTCTACTGCCTGCAGCAGCTCTTCGCCCGTGGGCTGGCACCCGAGGTTCCGATCTACCTGAACAGCCCCATGGCGACGAGCGTGACCCACCTGTACGAGCGCTTCCCCGATCATCATCGGCTCTCGGCCGAAGGCGTCGCCGAGCTGCAGGCCGGAGTCCACTTCGTGCGCACCGTCGAGCAGTCGCGCGACCTCACGAGCCGGGGTCGCATCCCCGCCGTCATCCTGTCGGCCAGCGGGATGGCCACGGGGGGACGCGTGCTGCACCACCTGCGCAGTCTCGCGCCCGACAACCGCAACACGATCCTGCTGCCGGGCTTCCAGGCCCCCGGGACGCGCGGCGAGGCGCTCGTGCGAGGTGCCGAGCACGTGAAGATCCACGGCATGCAGGTGCCCGTGAAGGCCGAGGTGATCCAGCTGGACTGCTTCTCGGCGCACGCCGACCAGGCGCAGCTGCTCGATTGGCTGCGGGCCTGTGGCACTCCGCCTCGCCAGGTCTTCGTCACCCACGGCGAAGCCGTGGCCTCCGACGTGCTGCGCCGGGAGATCGGCGAGCAGCTGGGCTACCCGGCGCTCGCACCCGAGTTCCGGGCCGAGCTGACCCTGCGCTGAGCGAAGCGAGGTCGGGGCGGCGACCCGGGACGCCGTGTCACCCGGTTTCGCCTGCTGCATCATTGCCACGGCGGCTCGAAGAAGGCGACGAAGCCGCACCCCGAGGAGGCGCGTCTCGATGCGATGGTCCTGGCAGATCGGTGAGATCGCGGGCATCCGGGTCCAGGTCCACGCGACCTTCGCCATCCTGCTCGGCTGGCTCGCCATCCGGGCCTGGCGCGACGAGCCCACCCTGCTCTCGGTGCTCGACGGCGTGGCCTTCGTGCTCGCCATCTTCGCCTGCATCGTCCTTCACGAGCTCGGCCACGCGCTGACGGCCCGCCGCTTCGGGATCCGCACGCGCGACATCACGCTGCTGCCGATCGGCGGCGTCGCGCGCCTCGAACGGATGCCCGACGACCCGACCCAGGAGCTGCTGGTGTCCATGGCCGGTCCCGCCGTCAACGCGGCGATCGCCGCCCTGCTGTGGTTCGGGCTGACGAGCCTGGGAACCCCACCCTCGCTCTCGCCCGAAACCCTCGAGAACCTGCCCTTCCTCGATCGCCTGCTGTGGGTGAACGTGGTCCTGCTGGTCTTCAACCTCGTCCCCGCCTTTCCGATGGACGGCGGGCGCGCCCTGCGCGCCATGCTGGCCATGCGCTTGTCGTTCGTTCGGGCCACGCGCATCGCCGCGGCGCTGGGACAGACCCTGGCCTTCGCCTTCGGTGCGATCGGCCTCTTCTCGAATCCCTTCCTGGTGCTGATCGCACTCTTCGTCTGGATCGGGGCGGCGGCAGAGGTGAGCGCCGTCGAGACGCGGAGTGCCCTGGCAGGACTCCAGGCTTCCGACGCCATGCTGACCGACTTCGAGGTGCTGGCGCCGAGCGACCCCTTGTCACGCGCGGTCGAGCTGACCCTGGCCGGATCGCAGAAGGACTTCCCGGTGCTCGAGGGCGACGTGCTGCGCGGCGTACTCACCCAGGACGCACTCGTGCGCGGCCTGAGCGCACGCGGCGCCGGGGCCCCGGTCGAGACCGTGATGCTGGAAGCACCGCAGCCGCTCGCGGCCCGGGTCCCCGCCGAGGAGGCACTCGCGAGCCTGAACGCGCCGGCCCGGCTGCTCCCGGTGATCGATCGCGGGCAGCTGGTGGGAATCCTCACCGCCGACAACGTCCTCGAGCTGCTCCGCTTCCGCGCCGCCGTGGAGGAGCCGCCGGGTCGCGGGAGATCGCGGGCCCGCTAGCCGCGCGCCGCTCGGGAGCGGCCCGAGCTCACCGCGGCGTCAGCACGGTTCGCGCGAGAATCGCCTGGACGGGCCGGTTGTTGCGAAAGTAGAGGCCGCGCATGGCGTCGAGCTGACGCGCCGAGATCACGCGAGGCTCGGCGCAGACGAACCATCGAACGCCCTCGGTCGCCGGAGGGGTCGTCAGGGAGCCGTCGTACATGAAGTAGCTACCGCAGGTATCGAAGAAGTGGGCGATGTCGACCATCCGATCCGGAAAGATCTTCTCTTCGCCAGGATCGTCCGGCGCCTGCGTCTCGAGGAAGGACAGGAAGAAGGGGTTGTCCTGCTCCCCCTGCTCGACCAGCACGGCGACGACGGCGAGCTGTCCCGCCCCGTCCGAGTGGACGAAGTGAACCTCCGCCGCCGCATGCCGGCCATCGATCGTGTGCTCGCTCGGAGCGTGGAAGTGGTACTGGGTCAGGACGAACTCGTGCTTGCCGTAGTGAAGCGTCGAGCCACCCGGAGCGATCACCTCGAGGGTGTGACCGGTGTTGCGCGCCCTCAACGGCATGCTCTCGGTGACGAGCGTTACCGGCGGGAGGTCCGCGGTGATCACCTCTTCCGTCACGATGTCGATCGGCGATTGCGACCCGCCGAGCGCGGCGAGCACGTAGTCCGGATCGAGCTCTCCCCAGTGCGAAGGCCCCTCCTCGCCGGAGTAGCCCCACTCCGCGTGCTCGTCCGATGCGCCGAGGGCGCAGCCGACCGATATCGCGACGAGGGCCAGGAGGAGGATCCCGCCAGGGGCGCCCGACCCCTGACCGCGCTGCCTTCGCCGATTCATTCGAGACCTCCGGGCTTCGTTCCGAGCTTCGTTGCCATGCCGGTTGCGAGACTGGCATGCGGGTCGTGGTTTCGAGGCTAGCTCCGGGGGACCGCGCGGGTCGCGGTCTGTCGACGGGTGGGGTCGGCGGGAGAGTGAAGCGGGAAGGACCGGATCTCCCCTCTCTTCTCTCTCTCCCCCCTCCCCCTCTCTCCTCTCTCCTTTTCTCCTCTCTCCTCGGCCCCCCGAGGGGCAGAACCCGAGGCCTGTCGATATTTTGTCTATATTTTATCTAGACAGACTGGCACAGCTGCGGCACTCTCTCGTCTCCCGATTCGTTCCACCCCGAGCCTCGTAGGAGCCCTCTTGACCATGCGCCCCTCCCGACGTCGTCCCGCCGGCCGCTCTCGCGTTCCCGAGAGCCGCGGTCAACGCCTGGGCCAGCTCGGCATGCTCGCGGGCGGCCTCGCGGTCGGGGGCGCCGCCGAAGCGCTCCGACGACTGAGCGGTGTCGCCCCGGCGGCCGGCCACATCCTCCTCAGCGGCGCGAACGGTCGCCGCCTGGCGAAGCGCCTGTCCTCCATGCGGGGCGCGGCCATGAAGCTGGGGCAGATGCTCTCGCTCGAGGGCGAGGACCTGCTCTCTCCCGAGGTCGCCGAGGCGCTGGCCCAGCTGCGCGACAACGCCGACGCGATGCCCCGCGAGCAGCTCCTCGAGGTGCTCGGGCGCGAGTACGGCGCCGACTGGCGGAGCCGCTTCGGCGACTTCGACGAGGAGCCCATCGCCGCCGCCTCGATCGGACAGGTCCACGCCGCCACCTCGCTCGCAGGCGACGAGCTGGCGATCAAGATCCAGTACCCCGGCGTCGCGAGCAGCATCGACAGCGACATCGACAACCTGGCCGCCGCCTTCCGCATCGCGCGCATCCTCCCGGGCGAGCTCGACTTCGACCCGCTCGTGGCCGAGGCGAAGCGTCAGCTGCGCAGCGAGGCCGACTACGCGACCGAGGCCGGCCACCTGCGCCGCTACGCCGACCTGATGGCGGGCGAGCCCGACGTCGTGGTGCCCGAGGTGTACGAAGAGCTCTCGAGCCCGCGAGTCCTGGCGATGAGCCGTCTGCGCGGCGTCCCGCTCGAAGACCTCTGCAGCCCGCAGCACACGGAAGCGGAGCGAGACGCAGCCGCTGCCCTGCTGATGCGCCTCACCCTGCGCGAGGTGATCGAGTTCGGCTTCGTGCAGTCCGACCCGAACCTCGGCAACTACATGCTCCTCGAGGACGGCCGCATCGGTCTGCTCGACCTGGGCGCCGGCTACGCCCTGCCCGACTGGCTGCAGGAGGGCTACACGACGCTGCTGCGCGCCGCCCTCGCCGCCGACTACGAAGGCATCGCCGAAGCCGTCACCCGCATCGGCTTCGTGACCGAGGCCGACGGGGACGTCGCCCGCAAGGCCGTCGCCGAGCTCGTCTGGCTGGCCACCGAACCCTTCCGCGCCGCGAAGCCGTACGACTTCCAGAAGAGCGACCTCGCCAGCCGCGCCCGCAACGCCGGCACCGCCCTGGTGATGGAGCACGGCCACCTGCGACCGCCGCCGCCCGAGGCGCTGTACGTGCAGCGCAAGCTCGGCGGCATCTTCCTGCTGTGCACCCGGCTGCGCGCGCGCGTCGACGCGCGGCGCCTGCTCGAAGAAGCCCTGGCGTAGCCGGGGACGCCGGTGCCGGATGCTTCGATGTCGGGTACGTCGATGAACGACACGAAGCCGGGCGACGTGCTCGACGCCCTGGAGGAGATCCATCTTCCGGTGGAGCCCGGACGCGTCTTCCAGACGCTCACCCGCATCGGGGGTCGCACCGGCTGGTACGCGTTCGATTGGCTGTGGCGACTGCGCGGCGCCGTCGACCGCATGCTGGGCGGGCCGGGAATGAGGCGCGGGCGCAGGCACCCCGAAGCCCTGGCCCTGGGAGACGCGATCGACTTCTGGCGGGTCGTGGCGCTCGAGCCCGAAAGGCGACTCGTGCTCGAGGCCGACACGAAGCTCCCCGGCCGCGCGACGCTCGAGTGGACGGTCGCCCGCGAGCCCGGAGGCACCCGACTGCGGCAGCTGTCGCGCTTCGAGCCGGATGGCCTCCTCGGCCGCGCGTACTGGTACGGCGTCCTGCCGCTGCACAAGGTCGTCTTCGGCGGGATGCTGCGGGGGATCGCGCAGACTGCGACGGACGACGGGGCACCGAGCCGCGACGCACGAAACCCGTCCCCCTGAGCCGGGGCCGGGTGTAGGATGAGCGGACTGCCAGGAGGTGTCCGCTCATGCCGTCCCGTCTGCTCTCCCTGCTCCCTCTACTCTCCCTACGCCCCCTGCTCTCCCTACGCCCCCTGCCCGCCCCGCCTTCCGCCCCCGGCCTCTCCCGGCTCGCCCTGGCCCTACTGCTGGCGCTGGCCCTGGCCAGCCCCGCCCTGGCCGAAGGCCGCGGTCACGGGCGTCGCGGCCCGAAGCCGCCCGACCACGCGCGCCGCTTCGACGTCTGCCAGCTCCTCACCCGCTTCCAGGACCGGCTCGAGTTCGCGCTGTCGCGGGCCGACCGCCGTCCCTGGGGCCACGCGAAGCGACGCACCTCGCACCGATC
>JANQSB010000378.1 GCA_028284295.1 Myxococcota bacterium
TACGCGCTCCTGGTCGGTGTGTCGGGATCGGCCCGGCACGGCTGCTCGGTGGCTCATCGACCTTCCCGAGGGATCGATTGATCGAAATGTCGGCCTCCAGACGGGCCCCCGATCCCGGAAGCGCACCGGTGGCTTCGACCTCCGGTTGCATGTCGGTTGCGCTCGCCTGGGCGCGAGTCGAGGGCCGGCGCGGGTGCTCCGTCGTGTAGGATGCGCGAAGAGTCAGGCGCGAGGTCGAGAGCTGGCATGACACTGGAACGCTCGACTGGGGACGAAGCGGGTGACGTGCTCGATGGCCGGGTCGCTCGCGGGCTGCGAACGCGGATGGCGATCCTCGACGCCTACGCGGAGCTGATCGCGGACGCCGAGCTGCCGCCGACCGCTGCCGAGCTCGCCGCGCGAGCCGGCGTGTCACCGCGGTCGATCTTCACGCACTTCGGCGACATGGACGGCGTCCTGGCAGAGGCCGGCCGGCGTGCCTTCGATTGGGTGGTCGAAGGACACGTGAACATCCCGCCGGAGCTGCCCCTCGACGAACGACTCGACCGCTTCGTCGACCGCCAGGTCGAGATCCTCGAACGGACCGCGCCGCTCTACCGCGTGTTCCGGACCGTGCGGATGGGGACCCGCCGGCAGAAGTGCGCTCCGGCGGTCCTGGAGGTGCTGGGTCGCGTCGATCGGCTCCGCCGCCGCTATCTCGCCTGCGTCTTCGATTGGGAGCTCGCGTCGGCCGGAGCGCTCGGCGAGACCGACCTGCTCGAGGCCCTGATGGCGGTGTCGTCCTGGGGCTCCTGGGAGACCCTACGGATCGAGCAGGGACTCGACGAAGCGACGGCGCATCGAGTGATGCACCGCCTGCTGGGCAGCCTCGTGCACTGACGCGCGATGCTCCCCCCGGCCGCTGGCCCGATCACTCGGACTCGCCGCTGGACTCCTGCTCTCGCGCCCCGGCTGCCTGCTCGCCGAGCTTCGCGCGGATCTCCTCCTCCATCGCACGCACACCGGGCCCCGCGTGTTGCTCCCGGAGCTCCGCCAGTCGCGGATGACCGGCCCGGCTCTCGGCGTCCCACTCGTCCGCGAAGCGTCCCGAATCGATGTCCTCGGTCAGCGCCTTCATGGTCGACGCGAAGTCGAGATGGTCGTAGCGGCCGCGTCGCGAGAGCTGTCCGTACTGACTCGTGGGAGAGTGGAAGCCCAGCTGGCCGACGAAGCCCACCTCCCGCAGCAGCCGGTAGTTCCGCTCCACCTCGCCGGACAGGTACAGCTCGGTCAGGATGGCCTCCATCGGGATTCCCTGCCCGAGCATCGTCAGCACGAAGGCCTGGTTGACGTGGGTGAGGGCCGGTGAGAGGACCTGCTCGACGGCCAGGTCGAGCACGGCTTCCTGGCGCGGGCTGAGCTCGATCGCACCCTGCCGCAGTCCGCCGATGCCCCGGGCAACGGCCAGCAGGCGTGGCCAGGCGCTTCCCGTCGCATCGTGGTGCAGGCCGACGGCCGTGATGTAGCCGACGCCCTCCTCGTAGCAGCGGCGCACCTCGGGCCCGAGCATGCGCGGTGCGATCATCCCGACGTCGCCCGCAGGGCCGAAGCGGTCGAAGGCGAGCGTGTATCCGCTGGCGACGACGGTCAGGGTTCGCTCGGAGGGCTTCAGGGGCAGGGCGGGAATCGCGTCGTCGGGCACCAGCACGCAGACCACCGGTGCGTCGCCGGCGGCGTCCAGGTCCCGGACCTCGAAGCCGTCTTCCTGGGCGCGTTCCCTCGTGTGATCCGCGCGAACACAGACCGCGACCTCGAGCCCCGAGTCGCGAAGGTTGAGGGCCCAGGACCTTCCCTGGTTCCCGTAGCCGACGACGACGATCTGCTGGCCGTCGAGGTCGCTGAGCTTCGCATCGTCGTCGTAGAAGATCCGGGTCACGCTGTTCTCCTGCTTTCGTGGGCGGGGGTCGTGCGAGTCCCTGCCTTCCCCTGGGGTCGGGGGCGGGGGTCGAAGTCCGGGGCGCCGCCGGCGAGGGGCATGGCGAGCGACCAGGAGGGAATCTACGCTTTCGAGACCCCCCGTCGAGTCGTCGATCCCCCAGGAACCGCACGGTCGCTGCCGCTCCTCGCACCTTGTCGCCGACGAGGGTTCTCGTCGCCCGGTCCGTCCCGTCCGGGTGCTGGAGGAGAGCCGTCATGGCGATCGCATCCCGACTCAAGTGGTTCCTGGACGTCAATCAGGCCGAGTACGAGGTGCAGCCGGGCGAAGTCCCGGACGAGGGGCGCATCGTTCCCGACCTCTACTGCGATGCCCACGGCTATCTGATGGTCGTCCATCCCGCGGAGAGCAAGATCGCCCTGCCGGCGCTTCGGGAACGCACGGGGCGACCGCTCCACCCGGCGCGTCCCCGAGAGCTGCAGGACATCTTCTTCGACTGTCAGAAGGGCTCGATCCCGGCTCTGGGAGCCGCCTACGGGGTGCAGACCGTGGTCGATCCAGCCGTCGACCCGGAAGGGGACGTCTACTTCCGGGCGGGAGATCGCGACGACTGGGTGCACATGCGGGGTGAGACCTTCGTGCACCTGCTGGCCTGAGCCCTCCGCTCAGTCGATCTCCTGCAGCTCCAGCTCGACGCGGTACTGCTTGCGTCCTCGCTGGAATCGCAGCTCGACGCGCTCGCCGGGCTCTCGTCCATCGAGGGCCTGGTAGAGGTCGTCGAAGCTGCGGATCTCGTCCTCGCCGATCCCGACGATCAGGTCGTAGGCGGCCACGGTCCCGCGGCGATCGACCGACATCGAGCGAAGCCCCGCACGCGCGGCCGGGCTGTTCGGATAGACCTCGCGCAGGATGACGCCCTCGACGCCGAAGCGGCGCGCGTAGACGTCCGGCAGGATGCGGACACCCAGGCCGGCGCGCTTCACCTTCCCGAAGCGGATCAGCTGGGGGACGATGCGCTCGATCGTGTCGATGGGAACCGCGAAGCCGATTCCCGCACTCTGGCCCGAGCGGCTGACGATCTGCGTGTTGACGCCGATCATGCGCCCCTTCGAGTCGAGCAGGGGGCCGCCCGAGTTGCCGGGGTTGATCGAGGCGTCGGTCTGGATGACGTCTTCGATGGTGGTCCCGGCGATCGACTGGATCTCGCGCCCCAACGCGCTGATGACGCCGACCGTGAGGGTGTGATCGAGGCCGAAGGGGTTCCCGATCGCGAGTACCTGCTGGCCGACGACGAGCGGCTTCGAGCTGCCGCGTCGAACCGGTGACAAGCGCTCCGGAGCAGCCTCGATCCGGAGCACCGCCAGGTCCTTGTTCGGGTCCCAGCCCACGACCTTGGCGGAGTGGGTCGATCCGTCCTTCAGGGTGACCGCGAAGGCGTTGCCGCCCTGGATCACGTGGAAGTTGGTGAGCACGTGCCCCTGGGCGTCCCACACCACGCCCGAGCCCGAGTTCTGCGGGATCTTCGTGGCGTTGAAGCCGCGGAAGCCCTGCTCGACGCGTTCGTTGGTGACGAACACCACCGAATCGGCCGCGTTGCGGAAGATCTCGATGGTGTTGCGTTCGTGGCGCAGCAGGTCGTCGGGGATCGGCGGGTGGGCGCCGGAGTCGGCGCTCGATGCGCCGCCGCCCAGGGCGGCTGCCGTCGCGAACACGGCGACCGCGAGGGCTCGCAGCCCCGGCCGTGCAGCCCTGCGGGTCCGCGAGTCGCTCTGGGTCGATTCGGGTCGGAGAGGCATGGCTCGTTCGGGCGGCAGTCTAGCCCAGTCGAAGCGGGAACCGTTTCGAGGTTGCGAAGGTCCATGCCTTTGGATAAAAGGAGAGCCGCGCGAGCCACACGCGATCGCCGAATTCCACGACGATGATCTCCATCCGCCAGCTCAGCCGTCGCTATGGATCGCTCGTTGCGGTCGACGACTTCTCCGTGGAGATCGGCCGCGGCGAGATCGTCGGTCTGCTCGGGCACAATGGCGCCGGCAAGACGACCGTCATGAAGATCCTGACGGGCTTCCTCGAGGCCAGCGGCGGGAGCGTCGAGGTGGGGGGCGTCGACGTGTCCGCGGATCGCGCCGGGGTCCAGTCGAGGATCGGCTACCTGCCCGAGAACGCGCCGCTCTACCCGGAGATGCTCGTCCAGGAGTACCTCGCGACGATCGCCGAGCTGCGCGGACTGGAGGGCGATGCGGTCCCGGCCGCGGTCGGGAAGGCGGCGGTCGCGGTCGGCGTCCAGGCGCACCTCGTGCGGCCGATCGGGACCCTCTCGAAGGGCTATCGGCAGCGCGTGGGAATCGCCCAGGCGATCCTCCACGAGCCCGACGTCCTGGTCCTGGACGAGCCCACCAACGGCCTCGATCCCGTGCAGATCCAGAGCATCCGGCAGCTGATCCGGGAGCTGTCGGAGAAGACCACGATCATCCTCTCGACCCACATCCTCCAGGAGATCGAGGCCGTGTGTGATCGGGTCCTGATCATGATCGAGGGACGTCTGGTCGCGGACGAGCCTCTGGCGGAGCTGGTCGCCAGCGATCGCGTGCGCCTGTCCCTGGCGGCGGACGCGAGCGACGCCGAGTCGCGACTGGCCGCCGTCCCCGGGGTGCTCGGCGTCACCGCGCGCGGTCCGGATCCGCGCGATCGTCGCTTCGGCTTGTGGTCGGTCTCGTGCGAGCCGGGCGCGCCGCCCGTCGGGGCCCTCATCGATGCCGCACGAGGCGCCGGCTTCGAGATCGGAGCGGTGGCACCCGAGACCCGGACCCTGGAGTCGGTCTTCGAGGAGCTGCAGCAGCAGCGCGCCAGCGAACTCCTGGCGAGCGGGGAGGGGGGAGCGTGAGCGCCGTCGCGGTCGTGGCCCGCAAGGAGCTGCGGGCGTCGTTCCAGTCGCCGGTGGCCCTGATCTTCATCGGGCTCTTCCTGCTGTCGGTCCTGTACGCGTTCTTCGGCTACGCGTCGTTCTTCGCGCGTCGCATCGCGGACCTGCGCCCGCTCTTCGAGTGGCTGCCGATCCTGCTGATCTTCCTGGTGGCCGCGGTCACGATGCGACAGTGGGCGGAAGAGCGGAAGATGGGAACCCTCGAAGTCCTGCTGACGGTTCCCGTCTCCACACGCGATCTCGTCCTGGGAAAGTTCGCGGCCGGAGTCGCGCTGGTGGGCATCGCTCTGGCCATGACCCTCCCCATCCCGGTCCTCGTGGCCTGGCTGGGACCGCTCGACTGGGGACCGGTGGTGGGCGGCTACGTGGGGGCGATGCTGCTGGGTGCCAGCTACGTGGCCATCGGGCTGTGCATCAGCTCGCGAACCGACAACCAGGTCGTCGCCCTGATGCTGACCGTGGTCGTCGCGAGCGTGCTCTACTTCCTGGGCAGCGATCGACTGACGGCGCTCTTCGGCAACTTCGGGGCCGGGTTGCTGCGGAGCCTGGGAACGGGCGCACGCTTCGAGAGCATCGAGCGCGGCGTGCTCGACCTGCGCGACCTCGTCTACTACGCCGGGCTGGCGGGCTTCTTCCTCACGCTGAACTGGCTCTTCCTGGAGGACGGCCGCCTGGACGCGGGCTCGGCCCCCGGCCGCGCCCGACGCCTCTCGCTGTGGATCCTGACCGGCCTGGTGGCGGGCAACCTGCTCGCGGCCGGCCTGTGGCTGGCTCCGGTGACCCGTGCGCGGGTGGACCTCACCGAGGGCGGTGAGTACTCGATCAGCGAGACGACGCAGCGCGCCCTGGCGCAGCTCGACGAGCCGCTTCGCATCGACGGCTACTTCTCCGAGCGCACCCATCCCTTGCTGGCTCCGCTGGTGCCGCAGATCCGCGATCTGCTGCGGGAGTACGAGGTGTATGGCGGCGGCCGGGTGCTGGTGGGGATCGCGGACCCGAATGCCGACGAGGAGCTGGAGGCCGAGCTCAACGAGCAGTACCAGATCCGCAGCGTGCCCTTCCGGGTGGCGGATCGGCACCAGCAGGCGGTGGTCAACTCCTACTTCCACATCCTGGTCCGCTACGGGGACCAGCACGCCTCGCTCGGCTTCGACGAGCTGATCGACGTCCACGCGGACGACGACGGCGTGCAGGTCCGGCTCCGGAACCTCGAGTACGACGTCACGCGGACCATCAAGCGTCTGTCCCAGGACTTCCAGTCCATGGGGTACGTGTTCTCGCGCCTGCCGGGTCCGCTCGACCTCACCCTCTTCGCGACGCCGGCGACCCTGCCCGAGGGCTTCGCCGAGCTGCCGGCGCGGATCCGTGCCGCCGTCTCGGAGCTGGTGGACGAGAGCGGCGGGAAGCTCCGCTTCGTCGAGCGCGATCCGACGCGTCCGGGGCCCGATGGGGAGACGCCCGACGCCATCCAGGATCGTCTGTCGGAGGAGTTCGGCATCCGCCCGCTGGCGGTCGACCTCTTCGGCCGCCAGACCTTCTATCTCGATCTGCTGCTGGAAGGAGCCGAGAAGGCCCAACGGATCCTTCCGCGCAGCGACCTCTCGGAGGCGGACCTGCGCCTGGCGGTCGAGTCGGCCATCCGCCGCGCGACACCCGGACAGCTGAAGCACGTCGGGATCCACACCGCGACTCCCGAGGCGCCGCCGCTCAACCCGAACATCCCGCCGCAGTTCCAGCCACCGCCGCCGCACCCCGACTACCAGATCCTCGAGCAGCTGTTGGGCGAGGAGTACGAGGTCTCCCGTCTCGCGCTCGAGGATGGCGTGGTGCCCGACGAGATCGACGTCCTCGTCGTCGGCAAGGCCGGGGCCCTGGGCGAGGCGCAGCGCTTCGCGATCGACCAGTACCTGATGCGGGGTGGCAAGCTGATCGTGCTGGCATCGCGCTTCGAGGTGAGCCCCCAGCGCGATCGCCTGGCCGCGCAGCCGGCGGACGGCGCGATCTTCGAGCTGCTCGAGACCTGGGGAGTCGGCGTGGAAGCCGCCCTGGTGATGGACGAGCAGAATGCACCCTTCCCGGTTCCCGTGACCGAGCAGCGGGGCGCCTTCCGCATGCAGCGGATCCGGCTGCTTCCCTATCCCTTCTTCCCCGATCTGCGTCCCGACGGCTTCGCGGAAGGCGTGCCGGTATTCCAGGGGCTCGACAACATGACCACGCCCTGGTCGTCCCCACTGGAGCTGACGCCGCCCGAGGGCGTCGACGCGGAGGCCTGGGTCCACACCTCGAGCGACAGCTGGCTCGGCACCGGGGGTCGCATCGACCCGGACTTCGCCCGCTTTCCCGAGACGGGCTTCGGGCCCACGGGCGAGACGAGCGAGCGGGTGGTCGCCGCCAGCCTCAGCGGTCGTTTCCCCAGCCACTTCGCCGATCGTCCCTCGCCGCTCTTCCAGGGCAGTGCGGACGAGAACGCCCGGCCCGATGCGGACCGGACGGGTCGCACCCTCAAGCGTTCCCTGCCGGACGCGAGGCTGGTGGTGGTCGGTTCGGGGGACCTCGTCTCCGACCTGATCCTGCAGCTGGCGGCGCAGCCGGGCGGGGAGGTCCACCGCAGCAACCTCCAGCTGCTGCAGAACCTCGTGGACTACTCGGTCGAGGACACCGAGCTGCTGGCCATCCGTTCCTCCGGCGCCTACGCGAGAACCCTGCGACCGCTGAGCGAGGAGGAGGCCCGTGCCTGGGAGACGGGCATCGTCGTGGGGACCGCGGTGATCCTCGCGGCGGCGACCGCCATCCCGGCACGCCGTCGTCGGCGGGTGCAGCCCGTGATCCCGGCGGCCGCCGGACCCGAGGAGGCGACGTGAGCACGACGCGCGTTCTCGGCATCCTGCTCGCCGTCCAGCTGGTGGCGGTCCTGGTGGCCTGGTGGCCGCGCGACCCCAGCGCCGGACGCATCCGCCCCGTCTTCGATGTCCCACGGGAGGCGATCGAGGAGGTCGAGATCGCCCTTCGGGACGACGGGGGCGAAGGGCAGCAGCCACTGGTGCTCGCCCGCGACGGGGACGCCTGGGTGATCCGGTCGGCCGCCGGCTTCCCGGCGAAGTCTTCCAGCGTCGACGAGCTCCTCGACTCCCTGCTCGCCCTGCGCACCGGCGCCCCGATTGCGACCCGACCTGCCAGCCACGAGGCGCTGCAGGTGTCCGACGAGAGCCATGGCCGGCGCATCGAGGTCCGCGCCGGTGAAGACCGGCAGGGCTGGCTGGTGGGGCCCTCCACCAGCCGCAGTGTCCACCTGCGTCGGCCCGGTGAGGACGACGTCTACCGCGCGACGGGAGCCAGCGAGTGGTCCTTCCGGGAGCTTCCCGCGAGCTACTGGGAGGCGCGCTACGTCGACGAGGATCCCGCCGGACTGGACGCGCTGGCCGTCCACAACGAGGGCGGCGCGCTTCGCTTCGAGAAGCGCGAAGGGGTCTGGTCCCTTTCCGACCTGGCCGAAGGAGAGTCGTCGGATCCCGCGGCCATCGACGACTTCGTCCGGGCGGTCGTGCGCCTGCGAATGACCGAGCCCGTGGGCGAGACCGTCGAGGAGCGATTCGGGCTGGACGGGAGCGTCCGGGTGGACTGGACCGTCCGTGCCGAGGATCGCTCCGTGACAGGAGGCTACGGGGTCGGTGCCGAAGACGACGGCTCGGTCTTCGTGAAGGCCGTCGACCACCCCTTCGTGGTGCGGGTCGCGACCGCCGACGTCCAGCGTCTGCGGGAGGCGGTCCGCGAGGACTTCCTCGGCGAGGCCGTCCCCGCCGACCCGGCCGACTGAGCCCTCGACTTCCTGTCCAGGGGACAGCGGCTCAGTGGAGCCGGGACAGGTCGATCCCGTAGAGCTCGGCGACGTTGTCGCACAGGATCGCGCGCCGTTGCTCGTCGCGGAGATGCCTGCCGTGCTCGGCCAGCATCTCCTGGGACCAGGGCCACGTGGAGTCGCTGTGGGGAAAGTCGTTCGCCCACATCAGGCGCTTCCAGTTCATCATGTCCGCGCTCTGGAAGGCCACCCAGTCGTCCTGGAAGGTCGTGTAGATGCAGTCCGCGAAGTACTCGGAGGGAAGCCGGGAGAGCTTCTGACCGGCCGGCAGCCAGTTGTGGTGCCGCTTGTAGGCGTGGTCCATCCGGTACATGTAGTGCGGCACCCAGCCGGCGTCCGCCTCGACGCAGACCACGCGCAGGTCCGGGTGGCGTTCGAAGACGCCGCCGAGCACCAGGGTTCCCATGATGTCCTGGCAGCCCCGGATGATCGACAGGAAGCCGTTCATCAACGGCCCGCGGATCGGGCTGGTCTCGCGGGTGGTCAGGATGTGGAAGGAGAGGGGGATGCCCAGCTCGATGGCGCGCTCCCAGAAGGGGTCGTAGACGGGCGAGTCGTAGTCCTCGACCGCGGGGTTCCCGGGCATCATGACGCCGCGCAGCCCCAGGGCCTGGATTGCCTCGAGGTCGGCGATGCCTTCCTCGACGCTCCGCATGGCGGTCTGGCCGCAGCCCAGCAGACGGTGGGGGAAGGCCGAGCAGTACTCCGCGATCCAGCGGTTGTAGGCGTCGAAGCAGGCCTTCTTGTAGTCGAAGTCCTTGTGGTTGCAGAGCACCATGCCGACGGTCGGATAGATGATCTCGCACGAGACGCCGTCGCGGTCCTGCTCCGCCATCCGCGCGCGCGGGTCCCAGCCACCCGGGTGCATGTCCTCGAAGTGGACGCCGGTGACGCGGATCTCCTCGGGCTTCTTCCCGGCCGCCGCCACGAGCCCGATGGGGACGGGCTTCGCCATGCCTTCGACGAAGAAGAAGTCTCCCTCCTCGCCCAGGTCCTTCATGACGGGCGCCTTGTCCCGCCACTTCGCGTCGATGTACTCCACGTAGGTGTTCGCCGGCTCGGTGATGTGGGAGTCGGCCGAGATGATCGGGAAATCGGACATGGAGGGCTCCTGGCTTGGCGCGAGTCGATCGGAGGGAGGTGCGGACAGGGTTCGAGCCTAGCGGACGAACGCTTCGCGTTCGCTTGCTGCGGGTGCTGCACCTCGTGCAGACCTTCCCTAGCGCTCGTGGACGACCTCCCCGGCGACCACGACCGCCGTGACGTGACTGGTGTACTCGAAGGGGTCCCCGTCGAAGAGGACCAGGTCGGCGACCTTGCCGACCTCGATCGATCCGTGGTCGTCGTCGATTCCGAGGATCTCGGCAGGGGCCCGGGTGATGGCCGAGAGCGCCGCCTCCGCGCTCAGGCCGTTGGCCACGGCGATGGCGGCCTCGAAGAGGAGGACGCGGTTCTTCGGCACGTAGGACTCGAATCCCGATCGGATCGCGATCGGGATTCCGGCCGCATGCAGTCTCGCGGCGTTCTCGTAGCTGGCGTTCTCGGTCTCTGGGGTCGCCACCCGTTCCATGACCGGGCCGACCAGCACCGGGACCGCTGCCTCGACCAGGGCATCCGCGACCTGGTAGCCCTCGGTCGCCGAGGCCAGGATCGTCTCCAGCCCGAACTCCCGACCGATGCGGATCGCCGTGAGCAGGTCGTCGCCGCGCCGCGCGACGAAGATCGCAGGCAGGCGTCCCCGGGTGACCTGGCGGAGCGCGTCGAGACCCAGGTCGGCAGACTGCCCGCCACCGAAGAGACCGCCGTGAGCGCGCGCCGCGTGCAGTCGCTCCCGAATCAGCGCCGCGGTTCCCATGCGGGTGGTGCGGCCGCCGCGTGCGGTCGCCTCGGCCCAGCTCGCCTTGGGGACGTCGCCGAGGT
>JANQSB010000379.1 GCA_028284295.1 Myxococcota bacterium
GCGGCATGCGATGACGACAGGCGAGATCCTCGGAGTAGACGCTCTTGCGCAGTCCGGCCGGCGAAGGCGAGCCGCCCCGCTGGGTGAAGTCCTCGCCTCCGACGATCACCGGCCGGCCGTCGATGCGGGCGAAGCCGAGCACGTAGTTGGCGGGTGAGAACGAGACGAGCTCGCCGTTCTCGTCCCGCTCGGCATGGCCGGCCAGGGGACCGTGCTCGTGGAAGCTGTCCGGATCGGCCAGTGCGTCGATGCGCTCGCGCACGGTCAGGCGGCCGCGTTCGTGCTGCCGCTCGACCGCCTCCGGGCCGCCCATGGCACGGGCCATCTCCCGGCGCTTCTCGAGTTCTTCGATCTCGGGCTTCCAGCTCAAGCTGCGCTCCGTGGGCGCGCGGGACCCGGGCTCAGAAGAAGAGCCGCTCGCAGGCGAGGTCGGTCAGATCGACGACGCCGACGGCGTTGCGCCCGCGCATGTGCCCGGCGCACTCGCCGGGATTGAAGACCGTCGTCGACGCCCGCTGCTCCAGCCGGAAGAGGTGATCGTGGCCGTGGAGGGCCAGACACGGATCGTCCCCGCCCGTGAGCAGGTCGTCGAGATCCCGGGGGTCGTGGACGACGCAGAGCCGTCGCTCGGCCCACTCGAGCCGGAGCGGCGGGTCCGCGAGCGCGATCTCGTAGTGCGCCGCGGCCCGCTCGAGCCCTTCGCGCTCGCCTTCGTCGTTGTTGCCGTAGACGCCGTGCAGGGGGGCGTCCAGGCGGGCCAGCACCTCCAGGGTCTTGGGCTGGGTGATGTCCCCGGTGTGGACCACCCGTTCGACCCGTGCGGCGTTCAGCAGCTCCACGATCCGGGTCACGTTGCCCAGGTTGTTGTGGGTATCGCTGACGACGCCGATGCGCATGGTCGGGGCACGGTACCCGAGCCGCTGCGGCTATGCTCGCGGCCATGGCCTACGAGACCCTGCTGACCGATCTGCAGGACGGGATCTTCACCCTCACCCTGCACCGACCCGACCGACTGAACGCCTTCACGAGCACGATGATGGACGAGTACCTGCACGTGCTCGATGAGATCGATGCCAACGACGACGTGCGAGTCGTCGTCGTCACCGGCTCGGGACGTGCCTTCTGCGCCGGCGCCGACCTGGGCGGCGGTGGCGAGACCTTCGTCTCCGAGGGCGACGGCGCCTCCGGCGCGCCGACGGTGCCGCGCGACGGCGGGGGGCGGGTCACCCTGCGGATCTTCGACTGCAAGAAGCCTCTGATCGCGGCCATCAACGGTCCCGCCGTCGGCGTCGGCATTACCCAGACCCTTCCGATGGACGTCCGGCTCGCGAGCGAGCGCGCGAAGATGGGCTTCGTCTTCGCGCGTCGCGGCATCGTGCCCGAGGCCTGCAGCAGCTGGTTCCTGCCGAGGGTGGTCGGCATCAGCAAGGCGATGGAGTGGGTGGCGACCGGCCGGGTCTTCGGGGCGGAGGAGGCCCACGCCGCCGGCCTCGTCTCCGAGCTCCTGCCCCACGACGAGCTGCTCCCCCGCGCGCGGACGCTGGCAGCCGAGATCGCCGAGAACACCAGCGCCGTCTCGGTGGCCCTGTCGCGGCAGATGCTGTGGAAGATGCTCGGCGCCGATCACCCGATGGAGGCCCACCGCATCGACTCGCGCGGCATCGACTTCATGGGCCGCTCGCCGGACGCGCGCGAGGGAGTCGAGAGCTTCCTCGAGAAGCGGCCCGCCCGCTTCTCCATGCGGGCCTCTCGGGACATGCCCGACTACTTCCCGTGGTGGAAGGAGCGAGCCTTCGCCGACGGCGACTGAGCGCGGCCATCGAGGGGCGCTGCTTCAGCGGCCGGTTATTCTTGCGGCGCGTGTTCTTCTGGATCCTCCTCGCGCTCTTCGCCGCCTACGCGATCCGGCGGATTCTGCTCGGCTATCCCCGGCCGGAGCCCCGCTCCGGCCGCGCGTATCGCATCGTGGCGCCGCGGGAGGCCGCGTTTCTCGATGCGGCCGCCGAGGCGAGCTTCCCGGCCGGCGGCGTCATGCCCATCGGCGGTCGCGAAGCCGACCTGCCCGGCTACGCGGACGCCTTCCTGGGCTCGCTCCCCCGCCACCTCCGACTGCAGGTGCGGGCCATGTTGATGCTCTTCGAGCAGGCGACGCTGTTCTTCCCGGCGCCGGGCCGCGGCGGGCACCGGCGCTTCTCCTCCTTGTCGACCGAGCAGCAGGTGGCTGCGCTCGAGGGATGGTCGACGAGCCGCCTGTTTCCGCGTCGGCTCGCCTTCGCGGCCCTGCGCGCGGTCCTCACCATGGGCTATCTCGGCCATCCGGTCATCATGCGGCACCTGCGCCTGGCACCGCTGGACTTTCCTTCGCCGCTCTGCGAAGCCGACCGTCTCTATCCCCGCATCGGCCGGGGTCCGGACAGCATCGACCGGGAGGCCGCGCTCTGGCAGAGCGACGGGACGCCGCTCGATCCGCACGGCCCCGTGCACCCCGACTACGCGGGCGATCGCCGTCCCGGGGAGCGGAGCTGATGGAGCCCGCTCTCGCCGGCGAGGTGCGCGTGCACGCCCAGTACCGGGGCGACTTC
>JANQSB010000387.1 GCA_028284295.1 Myxococcota bacterium
CGAAGCCGCCCTGGCCCGCCGTGCCAGCGTTCGCACTCCCTCCTCCGCCGCCGCCGAAGCCGCCGTTTCCGCCGAACGCCCGCAGTCCCGCGCCCGGCTCGCCGGGCTCGGTCGCACCCGGCAACGGCACCGGCGCGGGCGCGACCGAGCCCGGCGAGCCGGGCGCGGGACTGCGGGCGTTCGGCGGAAACGGCGGCTTCGGCGGCGGCGGAGGAGGCAGTGCGAACGCTGGCACGGCGGGCCAGGGCGGCTTCGGCGGCGGCGATGCGTCGACGGTGGGCATCGGCGGCGCGGGATCGAGCCTGGGCGGTGCGATCTTCGTGCGCACCGGGGGGCAGCTGATCTTCGGGGTCACCGCAGACGCCGGGCTCCCGGACGATCGCAACGTGACGAGTGGCAACTCGGTCGACCGGGCCACCGGCTCGGGCGACGCCGAAGTCCAGGGCTCCGACCTGTATCTCATGAACGGGGTGAATACGAGCTTCGACATCGAAGCCAACCTCACCGCCAGACTGCTCGGCACCATCTCGGGCGAAGGCAACCTCAGCAAGGATGGCCCGGGCACCCTGGTGCTCCAGAGCAGCAACAACTACTCGGGTCAGACCACGGTGAACCAGGGCGTGCTGCAGGGCACATCCGGCTCCTTCTCTGCCACGGTCCTCGTTCAGTCGGGGGCCATCCTCCGCTTCGAACAGAGCGGCTCCGGCAGCTTCGGCGGCGTCATCTCGGGGGACGGCAACCTCGAGAAGACCGGCACCGGGGACGTGTCCCTGACCGCCGCCAACACCTACACCGGCACCACCACCGTCGACGAGGGCACGCTCACGGTGAACACCGCGTCGCTGGCCTCGACCTCCGGTACCACGGTCAACAGTGCGGGCACCCTTCGCTTCAACCAGACGGGCGACGACCGCTACGACCGGCCGATCGTCGGCGACGGCACCCTCGCCTTCAGCGGCACGGGCCGCATCCTGTTCGACGCCGACTACAGCGGCTTCGTCGGAAGCACCGAGGTGCGGGCCGGCGAGCTCGCCCTGGCGGCCGGAACCACCCTGGGCGGAGACGTCGACGTCCAACGCGGAGGTCGCTTCGGCGGTGACGGCGTGTCCGCCGGCGGCGTGACCGTCTCGGGCACCCTGGCTCCCGGCGTCGACACGACCCTCGGCACCCTGCAGATCGGCAATGACCTCGACGTGCTCGACCGCGCCGTCTTCGAGGTCGACGTGCAGGACGCGGTCAACGCCTCGGACCGCGCCCAGGTGGGCGGTCTGGCGACGCTCTCGGACGCCTCCTTCGTCACCGTGCGTCCCGCGGCAGGCGACTACACGGTCACCCGGGTCTACGACATCCTGACGGCCTCGGGCGGCATCACCGGTCTGCCCACCGCGCAGAACGACTTCTGCTTCTTCACCACCAGCCTGGCCGTCAACGGCAACACCCTCCAGCTGACCCTCACCGAGGACCTCGAGCTGGACGGCTCCTGCTCCCGCAGCAAGAACCAGCGCGAGGTCGGCTCGGCGCTCGTCATCGACGACGTGATCGACGACCCGGCACTCCAGGACGTAAGGAACAACCTGAACATCCTCACCCAGTCGGAGGTGCCCGACGCCCTCGACGACATGAGCGGTGAAGGACTGGCAGGCTTCCGGAACGCCCGGCTGGCCGTGGCCACCCAGTTCCTGGGGGCGCTCTCGAAGCGCATGCAGCACCCCGGCGAGGGCAGCACCCGCGGTGGCGGGGGCGGAGTCCCCTACCCCCTCTCCATGAACGGGCCGCTGCTGCCCAGCCTGGGCGCCCAGGCCGCACTCGGTGGCTCGCTCGACGCCCGCAGCATCACGGCCAACATGGCGGCGCCGGGGGTGGCTTCCTTCTCCCGCCGCCCGGCCTCGCCCTTCACCTTCGTGTCGCAGCGCGGATCGTCCGGACTCGGCGGCTGGGTCGACGGCTTCGCGACCTTCGCCTCGGTGGGCGGCCAGGGCGACGACCCCGGACCGGCCGGCAGCGCCACCTTCAGCCAGCTACCGCGCGGCAGCCACGACACGGACTTCAACCTGTACGGCACCTCGGGCGGCATCGACTGGTCGTTCGGGGACGGCATGGTGGGTGCCGCCTTCGGCTACACGCGCTCCAAGCTCTCGGTGAGCGACCTGACGACCTGGGGCACCGGCGACACCTTCCAGGGCGCAGTCTACGGCTCCTACGGGACCGACTGGTTCTACGCCGGCGGCGCCGCGCGCTACGGCCACACCAAGATGGACACCACGCGCCGCATCCGCTTCGGGAGCCTCTACGAGAAGGCCGACGGCGACTACGACGGCACCTCCGTCTCGGGCTACGCGGAGATCGGGTCCGTGGCCTTCGGCTGGGGGGATACCTACCTGCAGCCCTCGGCCTCGTTCCAGTGGACCTACCTCGACACCGAGGAGTTCACGGAGTCGGGCGCTCCCGGTCTCAACCTGAACGTCGACAGCGAGAGCATCAACTCGGCCGTCCTGAACCTGGGGGGGCGCGTCTACCACGCCTTCGCGCTCGACGAGGAGACCGACTTCGTGCCCGAGATCCGCGCCCGCTGGGCGCACGAGTTCGGCGACACGGAGCGGGCCCTTCCCGCGCGCTTCAACGACGTGACCACCGGGCCGGGGGTCTTCCGGGTCGAGGCCGCGAAGATCGGCCGCGACGTGGCGATCCTGGGTGCCGGCTGGAGCGTCGTCGGCGAGGGCAACGTGAGCCTCAGCCTGAACTACGACGCCACCCTCAACGACGACATCGTCGCGCACACCGCGACCCTGGGCGTCCTGATCTACTGGTAGCCCCGGCCGGGCCGAAGCCCGCCCCGAACCCGCTCAGTGCAGGGTCTCGGGAGCGAAGAGCTCGGTCAGCACGTCGCGGACGCGCAGCTCCGAGAGACCCGGGCGGACCTCGTAGAAGCGCACGTCGAAGCTCGGCGCCGACATCGAGGGAAACTCGTCGCTGAAGTCCGCGACCAGCCGGTCGAAGACCTCCCGCGCGGAGCCGGATTCGACGTCCGCCAGGTGCACGACGGCCCGCTCGCGGGTCATGCGGAAGATGGCGTCCTCCACCCGCAGCGCACTCTGCAGGAACGAGACGAACTCCGGGAAGGAGAGATCGCCCTCGCGTGCAGCGAGGCCCAGCACCACCGAGGGAACCGCGTGCTCGCGCGCCAGGTCTCGCGCGCGGTCGAGCAGGCCTCGCAGCCTTCGGGGGTCGTCGTTCGTCTGTCCCGTCATCGTGTTGGCAACCATATCACCCGCTCTATCGACCACGTTTCGCGGTTTCTGAAGCGGCACCCGCCGCCCCGTGGGGTTTCCCGACCCGGAACGGCTAGAGGGGCGCGCCGAGATTGGCGGCTTCGGGGTGTTTTCCTACGTTGATCCCGACCTTCCTCCTGGGTTCGGAGCTTCCGCTTGCCCCACCACCCGGACGTCGGCCGGCAGCGCGCCCGCAGCCTGGCGGGCGTCTTTGCCGTCATTACCGCACTCACCTACGGGCTCATCGTGCTCGGTGCACTCGTGCGAGCGCACGGGGCCGGGCTCGCTTGTCCGGACTGGCCGCTCTGCTTCGGCGAGTGGGTGCCGCGCTTCGACGTCAAGGTCGCCTTCGAGTGGGGCCACCGTGCGGCGGCCGGCGCCATCTCGCTGCTCTTCGCGGGGGCCAGCTTCGCGACGCTGCGCGAGCCCGCCCTGCGAGCGCGGCTGGGTCGCACCCTGCTCGTGACGGCGTGCCTGCTGGGCGTCCAGATCGTCCTCGGAGCCCTCACGGTGTGGGAGCTGCTGGCCTCGTGGACCGTGACCTCCCACCTCCTGACCGGCAACGCATTCGCCCTGGGCCTGGCCTTCGCCACACGGCGCCTGCACCGGATCGCTTCCCCGCGTCCGAGTGCCCCGGCCGTGGCGACGCCAGTGCGATGGACCGTCGCGGTCGTGGCCGTCCTGCTGCTCGTCCAGATGGTCCTCGGCGGACTCGTCTCGTCGAGCTACGCGGGGCTCGCCTGCACCGAGTGGCCGGCCTGCAACGGGGGGGTCTGGTTTCCCTCCTTCGAGGGAGCGCTGGGTCTGCACCTGCTCCATCGCCTGACGGGGTATTCCCTGCTGGCAGCGATGGCTGCCGCGGCGTGGGTCGGCCGCGGGGTCCCGGGCCTCTCGCGCCTCCTCACGCTGGGCCTCGCACTCGGCATCGGCCAGGTGGTCGTGGGCGTCGCGAACGTGCTCTTGCGGCTCCCGGTCGAGATCACGGGGCTGCACTCGGCCCTGGCCGCCGCGCTGGTGCTGTGCGTGGCGCTCGCCGTCGCCGAGGTCTGGCGCGCTCCGGAAGGGGCGCCGGCCGCGGCCGCCCGACAGCCGGCACCCGCGTAGGCGTCCCGCCCGTTCGGGTGCTACAACCCCGGCCGATGCGCTCCTTCCAGGTATTCGCCGCCATGACCCCCGAAGAGGCCGAGGCCTTCTTCGGCCGCATCAAGAAGTCCTCGCCGACGATCTTCGCCCAGTGCGTCCACGCCGCGAGCGCCGCACTGAAGAGCCGGCCCGCCTTCCTGATGAAGCAGCCGATCGCGCGCCAGGCCTCGGCCGTACGGCGGGCCCTGTCCCGCGTCGCAGCCAATCCGCTGGCCGACGAGACCCTGGCCCTCTACTTCCTGGAGGTGCGCAAGGAGCTGCTGGTCGAGTGGCTCGACGCCGTCGGCGTGGCCCACGAGGACGGCGCGCTCACCGAAGAGGCACCTCCGGAGCCGGACGCCGACACCCTTCGCAGCGCGGTCGACAAGTTCCGCAGCGTGGACGACGACCCGGACCGCGCGCTGGTGCTGCGCGCCTACGCGGCCCAGGACGCGATCGACTGGCCCACCCTGGAGTCGCTGGTCGGCGACTGAAGGGCTGGAGCGCTTCCCC
>JANQSB010000389.1 GCA_028284295.1 Myxococcota bacterium
CAGTGCGCCCTGTAGCCGCTGCTTGAAGGGCGCCAGCAGCTGGGCGCCGCGCGGCGGCTTCGGCCGGGTCGCGACCGAGAGCAGCGCCGCGCAGGCCACGGCGATGCAGAGCGCCCGGCCCCGCACCGTCACGCGCCCGCGCGCCTCCGCAGGACGGCGATCGCCGCGAGCGACGCCGCGGCCAGCACCCATGCCTCGGGCTCCGGGACCGGCTCCAGGGCGAGGCCTTCGAGGGGAGCGTCGCCGATGTCCGCGATGGCCTGCAGCTGGACGTCGGGAGAGCCGGCCCCGCCCCCGCTTCCGCCGCCGAAGCGGAGGGAGGCACCGAGCTGGTAGGCGGTCCCGTTCTCCTTGCCGACGTTGAAGTCGAACGGGCCTCCGATCGCCAGCGAGCGGGGCTCGCCGCCGACATCCGGGATGGCGAGCCGCCAGTCGACCCGGGCCGTCAGCGTGTCGATGGCCCAGAGACTTCCCGAGCGGCTGACGCCGAAGAGCTCGTCGCGGCTCGCATCCCAGGCGAGGCCCGACATGTCGACGACGGGAGTCTCGCTGTCGTCGGCGAAGTCCCCGATCATGACCCGGGCGGCCGTTTCCGGGTCGACCATGAAGAGCTGGTAGCCGTTGGTGGCGTAGAGGTCGCCGAGCCGTGCGGCAAGCCCCTGGATGCCGTCCGGGATCCCCGTGTCGCCGATCCGTGCGGGCAGGTGGGTGTCCCGGTCGATCTCCCAGAGCGAGGCGTCCGTCGGGTCGGAGGACCCGGCGAGGAGCCTGTCCCCTCCGAACAGGGTGAGGGCCCGGAACCCGGTCTCGCCCAGGTCGAAGCTCTCCTCGACCTCGCGGGTGTCCCTGGTGATGACGTTCAGCGTGCCGGCGACCGCTTCGCTTCCATAGACCGACGAGGCGTCCACGGAGACGCTCTCGATGGTATCGAGCGGGAGCAGGGAGACCTTGTACTGGAATCCCGGCGTCCGGACCCCGTTCACCAGCATGCCCCGCTCGAGGCCGCGGATGAAGGTGGTGCTGTCGTCCACGACCGCATTGTCGACGACGTCGAGCCCCGGCCGGTACAGGCCCCGGATCCGGATCGGCCCCGTCCCGAGGCGACTCGCGGCCGCGGCGAGACGCAAGCTGGCCGCCGTGTCGAAGTTCCCGAAGACGGTACGGTCCTCGGACCAGGAGACGTTCTCGATCTCGCCGACCTGCGCGTCGGTGCCCTCGATCGCGTCTCCCTCCACGGCGATCACCTGCTCGTCGGAGTCGGTGTAGGTCCAGTTCGCGACGAGGTTGAACCCCAGGTCGTCGCGCGCCGAGAAGGACCCTCCGCCGCGGCCGAAGGCGAGGTTGCCGAGGGTCCCCCCGAAGTCCTGGTAGGTCCGGGGCGCGAACCCCGGGATCTCGTCGCCCTGCCTCGCGATGAAGTTCAGCGGACCGCCCAGGAAGTCTCCCTCCGCGACGGCCGTGGCGGGCAGGAACGGGAACTGCTGGAAGCTGTCGCGGAAGGCGAGTGCCAGGACGCGCGGGGCCGGCTCGAGGCAGTCGTCGTCGCCCAGGAGGCTGCCCGTCGGGCAGCCGACGTCGGCTCGGACCGAGTGCAAATCACCGTAGCTGGCCAGCTCGCCCTGGCCAACCTCGTACTCGGACACACACACCCAGCCTTGGTCGGTGCGCCAGCAGAGTCCGACGGCGATGCGGGGCTCCTCCTGGGTGCCGAGGTTGCGGATCTTGATGCCCATGGCGAAGAAGGGCTGCACGCCGTCATAGCCCATGCTGAAGTAGGGGATGACGAAGCGCGGGTCGACGTACTCGAGCCCGTCGTCCATCTCCTGGCCCTGGGTGAGGACGACCTCGTAGTCCACGCTGCCGTTCGGCTGGATCTCGCCCGCGACCACGCGGGAGAGGCCGTCATTGCAGAACACGTCCGTGACGATCCAGTTCGCCGCACCGCTGTAGTCGCTGAGGTTCGGGAACGGGTTCTCACAGCCGTCGATCGATAGATTCTCGGTGAGATTCAGGACGGGGCCGACCTGGAGCCGGTCGAGTCCGTCGGGTCGCCGGCAACGCGTGACGAGGCTCGCGCGGATTTCGAACTGCTCCAGGAGGGGCCAGCTGACGTACAGGTCGGACTCGAACTCGTCGTCCTCGCAGTCCTGCACGCCGTTGTCGTAGCCGGGAGCGAACCAGCGCCCGAAGACCGAACCGGACTGGTTGAAGTCGTCGAGCAAGATGGGGAAGGTGTTGAAGTCGCAGCCCATCGGCAGCGGGCCGGCGGCCAGGAGCGCCAGGCTCGGGAGCAGAAGGACCAGGCTACGCCACCGGCCGAAACGGCTCCGGTGACGGGCGGACGGCATCGACATGAACCAGCTTCCTCCTTGTTCCCCGACCGCAGTATGCCGCAGCGCGCCGGAGCTGCCGCTCCCGACCGCGCGTCGAAGTGATCGCGGATCCAGAGTACGGGCCCAGCCAGTCGGGCGGGAAGCGGCGGGGCGAAGGGGACGAGCACGCCTGTTAGCATCTGTAGGAGGCCCGATTCGGCGGGATCTGGGGTCTCGGTTGCTCGAGAAGAGCAGGAGCGAGCTGAGCGTCATGCAGAACTTCATGGACGACCAGGCGGTGGCGGAGCGAGTCCTCTCGCACGTGCGCGACGGTACGACCGACGAGGGTGACGAGGTGTGGCGCGGGCCGGTCGAGAACTATCGCAGCGAAGAGCGCCTTCGTCGGGAGCTCGAGCTACTGCGCCGACTGCCGGTGCCCTTCTGCCCCTCCGCCGCGCTCCGGGAGCCCGGCTCCTACGTCGCGCGCAGCGCGGCCGGGACCCCCATCCTCGCCGTGCGCGGGAAGGACGGGACGGTACGCGCATTCCGCAATGCGTGTCGCCACCGAGGAGCCGAGGTGGCGAGCGGCATGGGCTGCGCGAAGGCGTTCGTCTGTCCGTTCCACGGCTGGACCTACGGGCTCGACGGTCGACTCGCGCGCGTCCAGCACGAACGGGGCTTTCCGGACCTGGACAAGAGCGCTCACGGCCTCGTGCCGGTCGTCGCCCAGGAACGAGCAGGCATCGTCTTCGTCACCCAGAGCGGGCAGGCAGGCGACCCGGACCCCGGCGAGGGACTGCCCGAGTTGATCGCGGACGACCAGGACCTGATCGATACGCACGACAATGAAGCCGACTTCAATTGGAAGGTCTCGCTCGAAGGATCGATCGAGGGCTACCACATCCGCTTCGGCCATCCGGAGACCTTCTATCCGTACGGATACGACAACCTGAACGTGGTCGAGCACTGCGGGCGGAACAGCCGCGTGACCTTCCCCTTTCGGCGCATCGAGAAGCTGGCCGAGGTTCCGGCGGCGGAGCGCCGGATCGAAGGCCGAGTCACCTACGTCTACCACCTGTTTCCGAATGCGCTGGTCACCGTC
>JANQSB010000392.1 GCA_028284295.1 Myxococcota bacterium
CGTGGTGTGGGCGGCTCGGCCGGAGCGGCGACGCGCGGCCTGGCTGCTGGCGGGATGGTGTGCGGGCTTCGCGGCGCTGGCCGTGATCCAGCGCGAAGCCCACGGCCGCTGCCGGGCCCAGGTCGTTTCCGTAGCGGCGCTGGATCACGGCCAGCGCCGCGAAGCCCGCACACCATCCCGCCAGCAGCCAGGCCGCGCGTCGCCGCTCCGGCCGAGCCGCCCACACCACGGCCAGGGGCAGCACGGGCAGCAGGAAGCCGAATCCTCCCCACACCTGCCACACCGGACCGCCCGTCACACGACCGAGCCCCGCGAAGAGAGGCAGCTGCTCGCCGGTCTGATGGCCCACGCCGTCGCGCAGGGTCAGGAAGCGCAGCGCTGGATCCAGGCCTTCACGCGTCGCCGGCAGGACGAAGAGCGCGGCCACCACGAAGGCGCCCAGGCCGACCGTCCAGACGATGCGGCCCGCTGGACCGTCGCTTCCGGGCAGGCGTTGTCGATCGACGAGGAGCAGCCCTCCCGACACGAAGGCCACCGCCGCCATCGCCACCCCATGGATCCTCGACAACGCGATCGCCGACCATGCCCCGCCCAGCGGCTCCGGGAAGATCCACACCAGCGGCGCGACCACCACCAGGGCGCCGAGCGCGGTGGCCGCCTGGACCCGAAGCAGGTCACGACGGCCCAGGAGCGCAGCGGCGAGCCACAGGAGAGCGTCCGCCAGGCCCAGATAGAGGAGGCTCCCGTGCCAGGTCAGGAGCATGGCGATGCGCAGTCCACAGAACGCCACGGCCGGTGCGATCCGGGCACGCTCGTCGTCGACGAGGCGGAGCAGCGCCCACAGCATCCCGGCACCGACGAGCGCCACCGCACAATGATGGTCGAGCTGGCCGACGCGGCTGTAGCGAACGCTCATGGGCAGGGCGGCCATCAGGAAGGCGGCGCCGATTCCCGTTGCGGGGCCACCGAGGCGCCGCGCCATGGCGTAGACGGGCAGAAGCACGGCGGCCCCCAGCGCCGGGGGAACCCACGCCGCCAGCACCTGGAACGCATGCTCGTCCCCGGTCAGGAGTCGCCCCAGTAGCGAGACCGCGAAGTCGAAGGCGGGCGGCCAGGAGATCGCGGCACCGCCCGGGAAGTTGATGTACGGGTCGATGAACAGGACCTCGGGGAAGTTCACCCAGCCGTAGAGTGCCCGTCGCATGTGGTACTGCGCGTCGCCGGGTGGGAGCACCACGGTCTCGCCGTCCACGAAGACCCACTCGAAGCCCGCTGCACGCAACGCCAGTGCGAGCAGCAGCGCGGCCAGCAGCGAGAGCGGGATGGCGCCAGGGCGCACGCGCGCCTCAGGCGGCCGCGCGCGCGTTGGCGAGGACGACTGCGACGCGTTCCTGCTGCGACGCCTCGATTCCCGGGTAGAGGGGAAGCGAGATCATCTCCCGGGCCGCCTTCTCCGCCCGGGGGAAGTCGCCCGCCCGATGCCCGTGGGAGGCAAACGCGCCCAGCAGATGGATCGGCACCGGGTAGTGGATCCCGGCACCGATTCCCGCAAATCCTTCTGGGGCGCATGGATTCAAATCAATAGACATGAAAGCTGCCAAGGATGAAAGGATGATA
>JANQSB010000427.1 GCA_028284295.1 Myxococcota bacterium
ACGCGAGGGCTGGGGAGAGGGCGCTCGATCGACCCGCGACCGGCCGCGCGCCGCGCGCGCATCGGATCAGAAGCGCTACCTGCGCGGCAGCCCGTACGCCCGCCTCGAGCTGACACCGTTGCAGCAGACCCGCGTCAACGCCGCACTGGCCGACGGGTCGGACCCGTCACGCTGGCTCAGCCCGCGGCAGCGCGCGCGATTCCGGTAGCGCGCCCCGCGCCGGGTCGTCGCGGGGCTAGGAGGGAGCAGCCTCGAGGAGGCGACTCGCCGCCAGGAGGTCGCCGGCGCCGTGCCCCTCCTCGAAGGCGTCGTGGAGGGTCCGAAGCTGCTCCCGCGCCTGCCAGTCGGCGCCGACCCGACGCTCGAGCTCGGCCAGTCGCAAGCCGGCACGCAGCTCGAGCCCCAGCGCTCCCTGCTCGCGTGCCAGCTCCCCGGCCTCGACGAAGTGAGCCCGGGCACTCTCGCTGGCATCCGCTCCGCCCAGCACCTCGAGGATCTCACCGCGCTGGCGGACCAGATCGGCATTCCAGTAGTGGAGCCCCGTGCGCTGCGCGAAGGCGAGGGCCAGGTCCGTCACCTCCAGCGCCTCCGTCGGCTCGCTGCGGGTGAGGAAGATCTCCGCCAGCCCCGAAGATGCGAGCGGCGTCGCGATCTGGCTGCCGCGCTCGGTGATCGAGCCCAGCACCTGGCGGAACTGGTCGACGACGGCCTTGGAAGGGGCTTCCTCGTCCGGGTCCACGGCGTTGGCCCAGGCGTGCGACAGCTCTCCGATTCCGCGGTAGAAGGGAAAGCCTCCCTCGGACGCGACCTGGATGACTTCGTTCGCTCGCTGGCGCGCCCGGTGCCAGTCGTGCCGCATCACGTGCAGGACCATCGCGAAGCCGAGGCCGTAGGCCAGGCTGTAGGCGTGACCGCTGGCTCGCGCGTGCTCGAGGGCATCGTCCGACGAGGCCAGGGCGGCGTCCCCGCGACCCGCGAGCCACAACGCCCACGATCGCCACGAGCGGAGCGACACCGAGAACTCGACCCGGTCGTACTCGCGGGTGTGGTCCCGGTCCGGGTCGCACAGCTCGACGGCACGCTCGAGCTCGGGGACCGACGCCGAGATCCGTCCGCGCGAGAAGAGCACCTGCCCCAGGCTCCAGTGGGCGCGCATGAGTGCATCCCGATCGTCCACCTCAGGTGCCGCCCGCAGCTGCTCCTCGGCGATCCCGGCCGCCTCGTCCAGATGTCCGTTGTTGAGGTCGTAGGTGAAGAGGGCCCCGAGCACGTGCAGGTACTGCGGCTCCCCGGTTCCGCACAGCTCACGGGCCCGCAGGTAGACGCTTCGGGTCTCGGGATCGCCCGCCCCCCGCGACGCGTTGAGCGCGGGCCCCAATGCCAACAGGACCCCCAGCTCGTCCCGGTCTCGGGCGGGGCCTTCGGGGAGTCGGCCGAGGAGCTCCAGCGCGTGCTCGAGCTGACGGATCGCTTCTCGGGTCGCCGATCGCGCCGTGGCGCGCTCCCCCGCCCGCGTGAAGAGCCGGACGGCGCGCGGCAGATCCCCCGCCTCCTCGTAGTGATACGCGAGCACCTCGGGCTCGGAGCCCAGAAGCTCGGGCGTGGTCTCTTCGAGCAACGCGGCCACCCGTGCGTGGAGCTCTCGTCGTCGGCCCCGCAGCAGCGACCCGTACGCTGCCTCTCGGATCAGTGCGTGCCGGAACATGTAGGCGCTGTCGGGCGGAGAGCCCCGCTGCAGCAGCAGCTTGGCGGCCACCAGCGCATCGAGGGCGAGTGCCAGGATCTCCTCGTCCAGGCGGGTCGCGCCGCGGAGCACCGGATAGTCGAACTCGCGTCCGATCACGGAGGCCAGCTGGGCGATCTCCTTGGCGGTTCCCAGCCGGTCGAGCCGGGCCATCAACGAGTCGTGCAGTGTCGCCGGGACCTCGACCGCACGGCCCAGGGACTCGATCGCGGCCCGCAGCAGCTCTTCGACGTAGAGCGGGTTGCCGTCACCGCGATCCAGGATCTGCTGGATCGCCTCCTCGGGGATCGCCGCATCGCCGCGCAGCGACTCGATCAGCTCGCGCACCTGGAGCAGGCGGAGTGGCTCCAGCGCCAGGGGCGTCCAGTTCTTCGGCTGGGACCCCAGACCGGGGAACTCGGGCCGGGCACTC
>JANQSB010000440.1 GCA_028284295.1 Myxococcota bacterium
TCTTCGCCGGGGCAGCCGGTGCGTCGCTCACGAGCTGCCCTCCCGACCCAGGATCGCGATGCTGCCGTCGCCGAAGTCCCCCCAGCCGGTCACGAGTCCGAGCGCCGCGTCCTCCACCTGGGCTTCGCCCGCCTCGGCCCGCAGCTGGCGCACTGCCTCGACGACGTGATTCATCCCCCACATGTGGCCCTGGGAGAGCAGGCCCCCGTGCGTGTTCAGGGGACGCTCGCCGCCCAGGCGCAGCGCGCCGTCCTTCACGTAGTCGGCCGCACCGCCGGGATCGCACAGCCCGAGGGCCTCGAGCTGCAGCAGCACCACGTAGGTGAAGCAGTCGTAGACCTGCAGGAAGTCCATGTCCTGCGCGCGGACCCCGGCCATCTCGAAGGCCCGCGGCGCCGCGTGGTGGAGACCCACCTTGAGAGGGTCCTTGCGGTTCGTGATGTCGTCGGCGGGATAGGGATGCCCCTCGGCGCCACCCAGGTAGTGGACCGGCGGCTTCGCGAGGTCCCGCGCACGCTCCACCGAGGTCATCACCACGGCGGCTCCGCAGTCCGTCTCGAGGCAGCAGTCGAGCTTGCGGAGCGGCTCGGCGATGAAGGGGGCCTCGAAGTAGTCGTCGAGCGTGAGATCGCGTCCGCGCATCAGCGCCTTCGGGTTCTTGTGCGCGTGGGCGCGGCAGGTGAGCGCGACCTCCGCCGCCGCCTCGTCGGGTACCTCGTAGAGCCGCTTGTAGCGCGTGAGGATGAACGAGTAGAACTGCGCGGCGCTCAGCGTGCCGTAGGGCAGGTAGTAGTCCATGGTGACGTTGCCCACCGAGGCCGGGTCGAGGCCGTAGCGCGGCGACTTGATGCCGGGCCGCGGCCGGAACGCCGAGTAGCCGTTCCAGCCCACCACCACCAGCACGCAGGTGGCGATCCCCGACGCGATGGCCATGGCGGCGCTCTGGAGCGAGGCCGTGGGGCTGGCGCCGCCCAGGTGCACCGTCGCCGCGTAGCGCAGCTCCTCCACGCCGAGGTTGGCCGCGATCTCCTCCGCGGACGTGTAGCCCGGCGGTGGAATGATCGCGTCGACGTCGGTCCGCTCGAGGCCCGCGTCGGCAATGGCCTCGCCGGCGGCGCGAAGCATCAGCTGCACGGGCGTCTCGTCGGCGGGTCGCAGGTAGTCGGTCTCGCCGACACCGACGATGGCAGCCTGGCGCGAGAGGGCATGGGGGGACAAGCGAAGAGGGACTCCGGGCGCGCGAACGGATTACGAGACGCGTCGTATCGTACCCTATACTCGGCGCCGGAATCAGCGCCCGGTGCAGGCGTTCACCGTATGGAAGAACAGGAGGGAAGGATGAGATCGATCACCGGAACGAAGCGACCGTGCGCGATGGCCGGACTCGGCGCCGTGCTGATCCTGCTTCAGGGCTGCGCGATGATGGAAGCGGGCACGACGACGACCCCGACCACACCCTGGAGCCAGCAGCTCGCCACCCAGGCGGCCGGTGCCTTCGAGCAGCAGATGAAGGCCTTGTACCAGTCGGCACTGGACGAGCCCGTGTTCGCCGGCGAGCGCAGCGAGTACGGCGAGATGAAGGACCAGCTCCGGGTCCTGAAGGAGGAGTCGGCGTCGCTGCACGAGCGCCTCTCCAAGGGCGAGACCCGCGACCAGACGCTGCACACCTGGGAGCGCATCAAGGAGGTCCAGCGCGACCTGCTGGACAGCGAGAACTGGCAGTTCATTCCGTCGGACTTCAGCGAGGCCGCGCAGATGGCCCTCCAGGCCACCCAGGCCCTCGACCAGATGTACGGAACCACCCCGTAGGCGTGGGGCCGCTTCGAGGCAGACGCATCGTCGAGGTCTCGGGCATCGGCCCCGGCCCCTTCGCGGGCATGGTCCTCGCGGACATGGGCGCCGAGGTGCTGCGGGTCGAGCGTCCGGGGGGCAGCCCCTTCGGGTCGGGACCCACCGATCTGTTGAATCGCGGCAAGCGCTGCATCTGCGTCGATCTCAAGCAGTCCGCCGGCGTCCAGGTGGTGCTCGACCTGGTGCGCGATGCGGACGCCCTCATCGAGGGCTTCCGGCCGGGAGTCACCGAGAAGCTGGGCATCGGGCCTGCGGAGTGCCGCGCCGTGAACCCCCGCCTCGTCTACGGCCGCATGACGGGCTGGGGACAGGACGGGCCGTTGGCGCGCGAGGCGGGCCACGACATCAACTACATCTCGCTGACCGGTGCCCTCCACGCCATGGGCCGGGCCGGGGAGAAGCCGGCGATCCCGCTGAACCTGGTGGGCGACTTCGGTGGCGGAGGCCTGATGCTGGCCTTCGGCGTCGTCTGCGCCCTGCTCGAGGCGAAGGACAGCGGGCAGGGACAGGTCGTGGATGCCGCCATGGTCGAGGGCGCGTCGGTGCTGCTCGCCAGCATCTACGGCGCGCACCTGACGGGCTGGTGGACCGAGGAACGCGGCGAGAACCTGCTCGACTCGGGCGCCCACTTCTACGAGGTCTACGAGACCTCGGACGGAAAGCACGTCTCGATCGGATCCCTCGAGCCCCAGTTCTACGCGAGCCTCCTCGAACGGCTGGGACTCGGCGACGAGGAGCTGCCGGCCCAGATGGACAAGTCCCAGTGGCCCGTCCTGAAGGAACGGCTCGCCGCCGTCTTCCGGACGAAAACCCGCGACCAGTGGTGCGAGGTCTTCGAGGGCAGCGACGCCTGCTTCGCTCCGGTGCTCGCCATGTCCGAGGCCCACGAGCACCCCCACAACGCCGCGCGCGGGAGCTTCGTGACGATCGACGGTGTCCGGCAGCCGCGGCCGGCGCCGCGCTTCTCGCGCACCGACACGGAGGTCGCGAGACCCCCGGCCAGGCTCGGCGAGCACACGGACGAGATCCTGACGGAAGCCGGCTACACGCCCGACGCCATCGAGGCCCTGCGCGAGCAGAGCACCGTCCAGTAGGGGTCGTTTCCACGTCGCCGAGCGCTCCGGCCGAAGAGGGGGAGGGCGTCCGACGCCGATCCCGGGCCCCGACGGTCTCGTGCATCCCGATCAGCCGTAGAGGCGCTTCGCCTCGTCGCGCAGCCAGTCCCGGTGGTCGGGATGCGCGACTCCGACCAGCTCCTCGGCGCGCTCGCGCACGCTCTTTCCCAGCAGGCGCGCGACTCCCTGGTCCGTGATCACGGTGTCCGCCAGCTCCCGGGGAATCGAGACGATCTGACCCGCCTCGAAGCGGGGCACGATCGTCGAGACGGTCCCGCTCTTCGCGGTCGAGGGCAGCACCGTGCAGGCCCGGCCGCGCTTCGAGAGGAAGGCTCCCATCTGGAACGCCAGCTGCCCCCCGAGGCCCGAGTAGACCGAAGGGCCCATGGCGTAGACGCCCACCTGGCCCGAGAGGTCGACCATCAGCGCACCGTTGAGGGTGAGCATCTGCTCGTGGCGCGCGATCCGCAGCGGGTCGTTGGTGTACTCGAAGGAGCGCAGCTGGAAGAAGGGGTTGCGCTCGATCCAGTCGAGGTCCTCCAGGCTGTTGCCGATGAAGGACGCCACGAAGTGCCCGGGCTCGACCTCGGCACGGCGGCTGGTGACGATGCCCTTGCGGGCCAGCCCCACGCTGCCCGGTACCGTCAGCTCGGAGAAGAAGCCCAGGTCGTTGGCGTCGTCGAAGGCCCCCAGCAGGGGCAGGGCGGCCGTGTGCTTGCCGAGACCGATCTGCAGGGTGTCCCCGTCCTTCACGACGCTCTTCACGTTCTCGGCGATCCTGCGATCGACCTCCGGGAAGCTCGCCGGGTCGGAGTCGGGAATTCCCAGCCGCGGTCGGTCGCCTTCGACGAAGGCGTCGATCTGCGACACGTGGAGCCAGCTGTCTCCGCAGGTCCGCGGCATGGCGTCGCTCAGCTCGACGAGAACGCGCTTCGCGCGCGGGGCGCTCGAGACCGCGTCCCAGACCGAGTTGCCCACGCAGCACCAGCCGTTCTCGTCCGGACGGGTGGTCAGGATCATCAGGTCGTCGATGCCCGGCGCCTCTTCGGGACGGGTGTCGGCCGCCTTGTGCTCGCGGATCATCGCGAAGGGGAAGAAGTCGATCAGCCGGTTGGCGAGCGCTTCGCGATTGTCGGGCGCCAGGGCGTAGTTGACCTGGAGGTCGAAGTGCTCGCGCACGTCGTCGCGGAACCAGCCCATGTCCGGGATCACCACGCTGCGCACCCGAACATCCGACAGCTCCTTCTCCCGAGCGGCCAGGGCCGCGAGCAGCACCGGAGGCTGGTGGGCGCTGGGCATCCACACGAGATCACCGGACTCCACCATCCCGACGGCCACGTAGGGGTCGACGAGCTTGCGTTCGAACTCGGCCCGGGGATCGACGCTCAGGTCCAGCTGTGCCACGCAGCCTCCGGCGGTGGATGGAAATCGCAGGGTCGGAGACGGGAGCGTATCCCAGCCCGTGCGCGACGTGGCTATTCTTCGCGCGATGCGCCCCGCAAACCGTCGGGTCGTCCTGCTCGGGGCGGCGGGCCTCGCCGGCCTGTCCGCCGTCGCGCAGCTCGCCGTCCTCGACCGCAGCTTCGTGCCCCTGGACGAAGGCCACCTGGCACTCACCGCCCACCGCATCCTGGACGGTGATCTCCTCTACCGGGACATCCACACCGGCCTCTTCCCCGGCGTCTACTGGCTGACCGCGGGACTCTTCGCGCTCTTCGGCGAGGACCTGCTGGTGACGCGGATCGCCCAGGCATTCGTGAATCTCGCGACGGTCCTGCTGCTGTGGGCGATCGGGCTGCGGCTGGCACCGGCGCGCTGGGCGCTGCTGCCCTGCGTCCTGCTCGTCGCGCTGGGCTGGATGGCGTTCCCGGTGCTGACGATGCTCAACTACGCGGCCGTGGCGGGTCTCTTCGGACTGGCGGCGCTCCTCCAGGCGATCCGCTACGCGGAGACGGGCCGCACCGGAGCCGGCGTCGCCGTCGGCGTGCTCGTCGGGCTCTGCCTGCTGTCGAAGCAGAACTACGGCGGTCTGGCAGCCCTCGCCCTGGGCGCCGGACTGCTCGCGGTCCGCGGCCGCAGCGCGCTGGCGGGGCGGCCCCTCGTCCCGCTCTTCGCGCCCGTGGTGGCAGGCGGGAGCGCACTGCTGCTGCTGGCCGGCGTCGGTCTCGCCGCCACCTCCAGCCTGCCGGACTGGCTCGACCGGACGCTCCTCACCCTGCTCGGCTCGCAGCTCGCGAGCTTCGACAACCCGATGCCACCGGTCCTGGGTCCGCACCCCGAAGGCGAGATCCGCTTCTTCTATCTCTACATGCCCTCGGCGCTCTTCGATCGCCTGGTGCGGGGCGAGCCCTTCCTGGGCGGACCCCTCGAGCCGACGGCCATCTCGTCCTGGATCCGCCTCTCCTACGGGCTGCCGCTGGCGATCCTCCTGGCCGCCAGCGCGAGGCTCGCGTGGTCGGCAGGCGCGAGAGCGAGAGGCGCGTGCAGCGCGTCCGGGCTGTCCGCGCCCGCGATCCTCGCCGGCGGCTACGGGGTGGTCTTCTTCTTCGGGATCTTCCCCTCGGCGGTCTACTCGCACCTCGTGTACGTGCTCGCCCCGATCCTGCTGCTGGCCGGCTGGCTGGGCGCCGGGCTCGAGGCCTGGCTCGAGGAGCGCGCGCGCGGGCTCGGCCGCACGAGCTGGGGGATGGCCGTGAGCCTGACGGCGGCCCTGTTCGTCGCCTCCGCCACCCTGCCCGCCGGAGTCCGCGCCGCCTACGCGACGCCGTCGACGCTCCCCGGCGCGACCCTTCGCCTCTCGTCCACCCAGGCCGCGCTGCACGAGCAGGCGATCCGCTTCGTCGAAGACTGCGCTCAGCCCGGCGAGCCGATCTTTACCCTGCCCGTGCTGCCGATTCTGTACCTCGCCAGCGGACACCCGAACCCCGTCCGCTACGACCTGCTGATCCCGGGCGCCATCGACGAGGACGAGATCATCGAGCGTCTGGAGACGCGACGCGTGCGCTGCATCGTCCGGCAGCGCGACATGTACCCCGAGTTCCGACCGCTCGAGGCCCTCTATCCGAAGCTCGACGGCTACATCCTCGAGAACTACACGCGCGGACGCCCGCTACGCAGCGGCGACCAGCTCTGGCACGGCCTGGTGCGTTCGGCTCCCTTCGGCCCCTCCGAAGCGAAGCACCGGACGCCATGAGTGGCGCACTCCGCTTCGCCGCCCCGGCGGCGTTGGCACTGCTCGTCCTGTCCGCCGCGCTCTCGCCACTCCGCACCAACGACGTCTTCATCCACCTGGTCACGGGGCGTCTGCTGCTCGACGAACGCGAGGTGCCGCACGTCGACCGCTACACCTTCACGACGCCGGGTGCCCGCTACGTCGCGCACGAGTGGCTGGCGGCGGCCTGGTACGCGCTGGGCGAGCGGATGGCCGGGCCCGTGGGGAGCATCGTCACCGCCAAGGTCCTGCCCGGGCTCGCCATCGGGGCGCTCGGGCTCGCGATCCTGGCCCGGATCCGCGCACGCAGTGCGATCGCCGTCGGTGTGTTCACCGTGGCACTCGTGGCGGCGCGGAACCGGCTCACCCAGGACCGCCCGGAGCTGCTGGCGATCGCGCTCCTGCTCCTCCTGTGCTGGCTGCTGGTGCGGGATCGCGAGCGGGCGCTGGCCGGAGCCCCGGACCGCCAGGTGTTCTGGGCCATCCCTCTCGGCGTCGTCTGGGCGAACGTGCACGCGTCCTTCCCGCTCGGCGTCGCCCTGGTGCTGGCCTTCGCACTGGCGGACGGGCTCGACCGGCTCGGCGGACCGCGGGACGCGCGGGCGCGGGTCACGGCGGCCGTCCTGGCCGCGGGCGGCATGGCGATCGGGGCGGG
>JANQSB010000443.1 GCA_028284295.1 Myxococcota bacterium
CCATCACGGCCTTGGGAAGCGTCCCGGGTCGGCCGCGGCGGCCTCCGTGGTACTGCTCTACGGCCTCCGGGCCTGGCAGCTCGCCAGCGGCAAGGAGGCGCTGCGATCCGGCTGGATCCAGGGAACCGGGTTCAACTACGGGGACGCGCTGGCGGTGGATGCGCCCGGGCCGCCACTCTCCGAGCTGCCCGCCCTGATGATCTCGAACGCCGGCCGCAACGCGGCCTGGCTGGGATCGGCGCTCGCGGAAGGGCCCGTCGGCTTCGAGTCCGCCTCCCTGCTCTTCGTCCTCGCCCTGCTGCTGGCCGCCGCGGTCGTCGCGGCCTTCGCGTGGGCGGCCGGTCCTCGCGACCTGCTGCCCGCGGCGGCCGTCGCGATGGCGCTCGCCACCCTGGTTCTCGGTCTCGCGATCTCGGACCTGCGCGGCTACAAGCTGGTGCGAAACAGCATGTTCTTCGTACCGCTGCTGTGCGTCGCGGTCGGGAGCGGGATGGCGCGCGTCGACTGGTCGCCTCGTCGGGCCCTGCCCGGGGTGCTCTTGCTGGCGGCACTCTTGTGGGTCTCGTGGACCCTGCCCCTGGCAGAGCGCGCGAGCCGCGCGATGGTGGCGGGCGACCGTCGCGCCGACGCGCAGCTGGCGGTGATGGAGCGGGTCGGGCACGACGACCGGACCCTGCTGGCCGCTCCCTGGGCCCTGGGGCTCGAGTACGCGCTCCGGGCCTATCCCGTTCGCTACGCCTTCCCACCGGCCAACGATGCCTCGCTTCGGCTCCTCGACGAGCTGCACCCGGTCGGAACCCTGATCCTGCCCTGGCGGGACCGGGGCCGGATCTCGAAGGATGCGCTGGAGCGCCTCGGGCTGTTCCCGAGCATGCAGATTCCCTCCCGGGGTGGGGGCGGCTTCGACGTCTACCAGCGGGTGGAGCGACCGGAGTAGCGGGGCGTTCGCTGCTGCCTCCCCCGGCAGCGCTCTTGCCCGGGAGCTGCCGGTCGGGCGCATGTCGCGGAAGGCGTCTTCGCTCGACCGGGCCTCCCCGCGAGCCGTCTTGGCGACGCAGATCGGTGACGGGCAGAGCTGCGTCAAGCGCGGTCGCGGATCGGCCGATGCGACCTTGCGTGAGCGACGCCGCCGACTCGACCTTCCGCAACGTCTCGCTCCCCAGCCGGGGGCCCGGGCGCATGGCCATCTTCCTGGTCGTCCTGACCGGGCTCGCGACCACGCTCGCACTCGGCCTCGTTGCCGCGCACGCCTGGTACGGCGAGATCCAACGCCGCGTCGAGACCGTGCACCCGGCCGTACTCGAGTGGAGTGCGGAGTCGGTGAACCGGCACTTCGCAGAAGCCCGGAGCGAGATCGCGAACGTCGCAGCCGCGGCGAGCCCCGCGCTCCGCTCCGGAAGCCTCGACTCCCGCCTCCCCGCCATCGCGGGTGAAGCCCGGGCCTTCTCGGGGGTCTTCGTCGTCGACGGTCACGGACAGCTTCTGGCTGCGGCCGGTGAGGGGCGACGCCTCGAGAGCCTGCTGCGCGTGCTCCAGACCGAACGTGCGCTCGACGTGGGAATCGCCGAAGCGATGGCGGCTGCCGAGCTGCGCCGTCAGGTGGCCGCCTTCGAGGAGGCGGGCGTGCGCGTCCTGCAGGTCGAGGGCGAGAACCTGCTCCTCGCCTCGAGTCGTCTTTCGGGGCGAGCGAGCTCGGCCCACGGTCTGATCCGCCCGGACGATCTGGCGGCAGCGCTCAAGAGCGAGCTCCTCGGGGTCGGATCGATCCGCCTGGCGGACGCGTCCGGAACGGTGTTCGCCCAGACCGGCGAGACGAGCCGCACGACCCTCTCCGCCGAGGCGCTGCACGCATCGCCCCGCCCCCGCCTGAACGCCTCCTTCGAGGCGGGCGAGACCTGGACCGTCCGCAGCGCGAGCCCGGTCGGATCCCTCGGCCTCACCCTCGTGGTGGAGCAGCCGGTGCTGCTGGCCTTCCAGCCGATGCTGGTCGCCGCCGTCCAGATGGCGGCGGCGGCGGGGATCGTGCTGGCGGCCCTGGTGCTGGCGGCATCGCTGTTCGCGACCCGACTCACACGGCAGCTCCGCGCCCTGGTGGACGGGCTGCGGGGCCTCGCGAAGGCCGACTACTCGACCCGGCTCTCGACCGACGGTGTCCACGGCCAGATCGAGTTCGTGTATCGCGGCTTCAACGCCATGGCGACGCGAGTCGAGGCAGGCCGCCGCAAGACCGACGCGCGCCTCGACGCGATGTCGAAGCAGAACGTGGGCTTCCAGAAGCAGCACGAGATGCTCGCGAAGCTCTCGATCACCGACGGCCTCACGCAGCTCCACAACCACCGGCACTTCCAGGACCAACTCGGCCGGGAGATCAAGCGACTGGCCCGCACCAACGAGGGGTTGTCGATCCTCATCATCGACATCGACGACTTCAAGCGCCTCAACGACACCTACGGGCACGCGGCGGGCGACGAGTTCCTGAAGCAGCTGGCCGGCATCCTGAAGGAGTCGGTGCGCGAGACCGATCTGCTCGCCCGCTACGGTGGCGAGGAGTTCGTGGTCGTCGCCATCGGGACCCCTCTCGACGGCGCCCACCTGCTTGCCGAGAAGCTCCGCACGCGAATCGCGGAGACCTCCTTCATCGTCGACGAGTCGAAGCGTCCCCGGGGAGTCACGGTCTCGATCGGTGTCGCGGACTTCCTCCACAGTCGAACCGAGCTCTTCGCGGCGGCCGACGCCGCCCTCTACCGCGCCAAGGCGGCCGGGAAGAACTGCGTGGTCGTCGCGGATCGTGCGGAGCGCGAAAGCAGCGCCGGATGAGCGCGATTCCCCAGGTGCCGGAAGCGGCTCCCGATGCGCTCCCCCTGGTGTTGCTCGAAGCGCACGACGGGGGGCTCGACCCGCTCCGGCGGACCCTCGAGTCGTTTGCCGATCTCCACCTGGAAATCTCGCAACACGCCCTTCACGGCTGGGCGCCCGGCTTCGACGACCGCGGCCTGCGCGGAATCCTCGTGCAGGGCGACTCGCTCGCGGAGCGCGAGCTCGGCGCTCGCATCGCGGCGCTCCGGCAGGCTTCGGCTGCGGCCATCGTCCTGGTCGACGAGTGCCAGGACCTCTCCCGCCTGCGGACCGTGCTCGACGCGGGCGGCGACGGTCTGATCGCGCTCCAGGATTCCCCGTCGACGGTGGTCGGCGGAATCGTGGGTGCCATCCACGCGCGTCATCGGGCCCGCAAGCTCGAGCTCGAGCTCGAGTGTGCGGTCCACATGACCAATCACGATCGGATCACGAACCTCGAGAATCGCTACTCGCTCGAGCGGCGGCTGACGCCCCTGCTCGCGACGGCCGCCCGCAAGCAGCGGAAGCTCGGTGTGCTGCTGGTCTCGACCCGGGGTCTCGATTCGGTGAACGACAGCTTCGGGCAGCAGGCGGGCAACCAGATGCTGCGCGATCTCGCGGACCGTCTGATCGCCTCGGTCCGGAGGAGCGACGAAGTCAGCCTGTCGACCGACGAAGCGGCGGAGACCGCGGTCTCGCATCTCGGGGGGAGCGACTTCACGGTGCTCCTGAGCGAGATCGCGGATGCCCAGGACGCAGCGCGGGTCGCCCAGCGCATCCTCGACTCGCTCTCCGAAGCCTTCTGGATCGAGGACCAGGAGGTCTTCGTCCGGACCAACGTCGGAATCGCGGTCTTCCCCTTCGACGGGGCGAACGCAGACGCATTGCTGCGCAACGCCCGGTCGGCCCGACGCCGCGCCGAGAGCAGCGGTGGGAACGCCTTCCGCTTCTACGCGAAGAGCATGAACAACGAGGCGGCCCGGCGTCTCAAGCTCTCGAGCCTGCTCCACCGCGCGCTCGAGAGGAACGAGTTCTCGATCCACTACCAACCCCTGCGTGAGGCCAACAGCGGCCGGCTGATCGGCATGGAGGCGCTGCTGCGCTGGTCGACCCAGGACATGGGCGAGATCTCGCCCTCCGAGTTCGTGCCGATCGCGGAAGACAACAACCTGATCGTCCCGATCGGGGAGTGGGTGTTGCGGACCGCTTCGCAACAGTACCGGCGCTGGCTCGACGAGGGCTACCGGGCGACCCGCCTGGCCGTGAACCTCTCGGGTCGCCAGCTGCAGGGCGGCGAGCTCGTCGAGGCCGTCTCCCGGATCCTCAGCGAGACGGGCATGAGCTCGAGCGACCTCGAGCTGGAGATCACGGAGACCACCATCGCGCGGGAAGACCGCGATGCCCGGGCGACGCTCGAGGAGCTTCGCGACATGGGTATCGGACTCGCGCTCGACGACTTCGGCACCGGCTTCTCCACCTTGACCCATCTCAGCAACTTCCCGGTCGACCGCTTGAAGATCGACCGCTCCTTCATCTCGGAGATCGGCCGCGAGTCGGCGGGCTCGAACCTGGCCTCGGCGTTGATCGCCATGGCCCACAGTCTCGACCTGGGCGTGGTCGCCGAAGGGGTCGAGACCGAGGAGCAGGCGCGATTCCTCCGGGCCCACGGCTGCGACGAGCTGCAGGGCTTTCTGCTCGGCCGCCCGGTTCCCGCACCCGAGTTCGAGGCCTTCCTCGACCGGAACAAGCGCACGAACTGAAGCGCTCCGCTGCTGGCAGCGGTCCGGGCGATGCCCCATAGTCGCTTGCCCGGGTCGATCTCCCTTCGACCCGACGGCATTCGGGGAGAGCGGCCATGGACCTGGGCCTCAAGGATCGAGGCGTCGTGATCACCGGCGCGAGCAAGGGGATCGGTCGCGCGACGGCCCTGGCCTTCGCGGACGAGGGCGCCAATCTCGCGATCTGTGCGCGAAACGCCGAAGCCCTGGAGTCCACCGCGAAGGAGATCGAGAGCCGGGGAGTCTCCGTCCACGCGGCGACCTGCGACGTTTCCGATGCGGCCGCCCTCGATGCCTTCCTCGAAGGGGCGCACGCCGCGCTCGGCAGCATCGGCGTGCTCGTCAACAACGCGTCCGGCTTCGGGATCAGCGACGACGAGGCGAGCTGGAAGAAGGGCTTCGACGTCGACCTGATGGCTTCGGTGCGGGCGAGCTGGAAGGTGGTGCCCTGGCTCGAGGAGGCGGGTGGCGGTGTGATCATCCACATCTCGTCGACATCGGGCCTGGAGGCGGGCTCGCCTCCGGCCTATGCGGCCTTCAAGGCCGCACTGATGAGCCACTCGAAGACCCTGGCGATCGACCTGGCGCCCAAGGGCATCCGCGTGAACAGCGTCGCGCCCGGCTCGATCGAGTTTCCCGGCGGGATGTGGGAGACGATCAAGAAGGTCAACGAGCCGATGTACGAGGCCATCCGATCGTCGATTCCCTTCGCAAGGCTCGGCACGGCCGAGGAGGTCGCGGCGGCCGTGGTGTTCCTGTCCTCCGCGCCCGCCAGCTGGATCACGGGCGTGTCGCTCGCCGTCGACGGGGGCCAGCACAAGGCCAACCTCTAGGGCGCCCCGCCGCGCGCCCCGGGGACCACCCCCTTGCAGGCCGATCCCCGTCGCGGGCTTCTCTTCGCCCTCGCTTCGACCGGGGGTATCGCGGGCTTCGTGGTGCCCTGGAAGGTGGCGAGCGAGTACGGCGCGAGCCACGTCAACGCGCTGATCCTGCTGGTCGCGGCGGCGCTCTTCAACACCGCGCTCGGCGCGGCGCAGCAGCAGGCGCTGCCCCGCTTCGGCGGCTTCGACCTGCGCTTCGCCGCGTTGCTGGCCCTGCTGACGCTGGCGGGCAATCTGGCCAGCGCCGCGGCCATCGCGGTGCTCTCCCCCGCCGTGCTCACGGTGGTGCAGCGCAGCGAGGTGATCCTGGTCGCCCTCCTGGCCTGGCCGCTGATCGGAGAGCGTGTCGACGGACGCTTCTGGATCGGTGCCGCGATCGCCGGTGCGGGTCTGGTGGTCCTGCAGGACCCCCTCGCGGCACCCGTCGGCGAAGGCCGGTGGGGTGCGGCGGGCATGGGCTGGGCCGCGTTCTCGGCGTTCTGCTTCAGCAGCATGGCTGTCTTCACCCGCAAGTACGTCCAGCGCATCGACGTCGTCTCCGTGAACGCCCTGCGCCTCTGGATGTCGGTGGCCCTGTGGTTCGTCGTCAACGGGGTGCCCGACGAGCTGCTGAACGCGGCGCCCGAGCAGGTCTTGTATGCGAGTCTCGCCGGCTTCTTCGGGCCCTTTCTGGGTCGTCTCGCGATGATGAACGCGGCACGTCATCTCGAGGCGCGCTTCATCGCGCTCGCCACCCTGGCCGCTCCGCCGGTCACCTTGCTGCTCGCCTTCGTGCTGCTGGGGGACCTGCCCTCTGCCCGCGAGATCACGGGCGGCGCCATCATGCTCGTGGGAATCGCCCTGCCCCTCGGATTGCGCGCGCTCTCCGGAGGCGCCGCCGGACGCGATCGCGAGGACTGAGAGCAGCGCAGACGCGAGACGGAGCGCTGCGCGCGTTGCCCGGGTCCGGTGCCCAGGATACTCTCGCTCCGTGAAGCGCACCGAAGTCGTTCGTCTGCCGGCGAGCCCCGTGCCGAGCGACTTCCTGGACGACGCCGACGGAATCGTCGAAGCCGTCGAGACACTGGTGCGGCGCCATCCGGACTTCGAGTGCCTGACCCTCCTCGACCGCCAGCGCAACGAGACACGGCTCTCGCTCTCTGCATTCTGGAAGCGCGCCAAGCAGGTGCAGGCGTGCCTGGAAGCGAACGGGGTGACGCCGGGCGACGCGGTGGTTCTCGTCCTTCCGACGGGCTTCGAGCTGCTGGCGGCCTACTTCGGTGCGATGTCCGCCGGGGCCGTCCCGGCACTCGCTGCGGTGCCCTCGAACCGGATCTCCGATCCGTCGGTCTACCGACGCACCCTGGGCGCCATCCTCGAGAACGCGGAAGCGCGAGTCCTGTACTGCGACGAGGCCGTGGCCGCGCTGCTTGGCGGTTCGGGGCGGGAGCTCGCGCCGAACGCGCTCGTCCTGCGCCCCGAGGACGTGGCCGGGGGCGACGCGAGCCCCGTCCGCGTCGCGACGCGACCCGATGATCTCGCCAGCATCCAGTACTCGTCGGGGACGACGGGGACGCCCAAGGGGGTCCAGCTCAGCCACCGCGCCATCCTCGTCTACCTGCGAGCGCTCCGCGACGGCCTGGAACTGCGGCCGGACGACGTCCATGTGAACTGGGCGCCCCTGTACCACGACATGGGCTTGTTCGGCGCCTTCCTGCTCCCGCTCCTGTGCGGCTGCCCCTCGGTGCTGATCCCGACCATGGACTTCCTGCGCGACCCCGGGCTGTGGCTGTGGGCGCTGCACCGATACCGGGGCACGGTGTCCTGGGCCCCGAACTTCGCCTACTCGCTGTGCGCCAAGCGGATCCGGGACGACGCCCTGGAGGGTCTCGACCTGTCGAGCTGGCGCCACGCCATCAGTGCGTCGGAGCCGCTGCTCGCACACACCGTCGAGGCCTTCCGGGATCGCTTCGCTCGCTACGGGCTGAGGCGTGAGGCGTTGGGGGGGGCCTGGGGACTCGCCGAGGTCGTCATGGTCGGGACGGTGCAGCCTGCCAGCTGCGGACCGACCCTCGAGACGGTCGACCGGGACCGGCTCGTCCGGGAGGGGATCGCCGCGCCGGTCTCGGACGCCGGGATGCGGATGGTCTCGACCGGTCGCTGCCTGCCCGGCTTCGCGGTCGAGGTGCGGAACGACCAGGGGGAAGCCCTGCCGGACCGTCACGTCGGCCAGCTGTGGCTGCGCAGCGAGACCCTCTTTTCGGGCTACCGCGGCGATCCCGAACGATCGGCCGGAATCGTGCGCGACGGCTGGATCGACACGGGCGACCGGGGCTATCTCGTGGGCGAGGACGTCTTCTTCGTGTCCCGCGACAAGGACCTGGTGATCATCGGAGGCGAGAACTACGCACCCCACGACATCGAGGTGGTGATCGACCGGGTTCCGGGCGTGCGCGAGGGTTGCGGAGTGGCCTTCGGCGTCGTGAACGAGGAGCGCGGCACGGAGGATCTGGCCTGCGTCGTGGAGACGCGGCTCGAAGGCGCCGACGAGCTGGCCGCGCTGGAAGAGGCGATCCGCCGGGAAGTCACGGCCACGTTGGGTCTGGGCATCCGTCATCTGAAGCTGGTGCCGCCTGGCGGGATCGAGAAGACCACCAGCGGCAAGCTCTCCCGCAGCGGGACCCACGCGCGCTACGCGGACGAGCTGGCGGAAGGCTGACGCCGGCCGAAGGCCAGGGAGAGCAGCGCGGGGGACACGACGAGGTCCGCGAGCAGGGCCGCGGCGGCGCCGAACGAAGCGAGGAGCCCGAAGCGGACGATGCCCGCCATCTGTCCGAAGACGTAGACCCCGAAGCAGCAGACGAGGGTCAGGGTGGTCACGAGCAGGGCACGGCCGGTGGTGGCGACGGTGCGTGAGAGCGCCACCCGAAACTCCGCGTCCGGGTCGTCGCGCAGGTATCGATCGAACTTGTGCATCAGGTGGATGGTGTCGTCGACCGCGAGGCCGATCACCACGCTGCCCACGAGCAGGGTCGAGATGTTGAGGGAGATGTCGAGCCAGCCCATCAGGGCGAGGGTGAAGAGGACGGGAAGCAGGTTCGGGATCATGCTGAGCAGTCCGATGCGCACGCTTCCGAGCATCAGCACCATGAGTGGCGTGATGATCAGCAGGGCCAGCGCATAGGACCTCGCCATGCTGGTGAGCACGACCTCGAAGGCGCGGCTCCCCAGCACGGTCGCTCCCGTGATGTCGAAGTCGAGCTCCGTCCCGAGGATGTCGGTCAGGTCCTCGCGCAGGCGTTCCAGGTAGGGGCCGTAGTAGAAGCCGTCCGTCAGTGGGACCCGCAGGGTCAGGCGAGCGATTCGAAGCTGGCTGTCGCTCACCTGGAGGAGATCGTCGGAACCGCTGTTCTCGAAGAGCAGCAGCTCCTGCGCGATCAGAGCCCGCTCGTCGGGTAGTGGCTCGCGGGAGGCCGCGTCGGCGTGCAGTGCGGCGTGGATCTCGCGGACGATGTCCACCAGGGAGATCGCGCTGCCCGCCCGGATCGGTCCCACCTCGAGCTGGAGGGCGTGCCGGGCCGCCCTGTCGATCCGGTGCAGGAGCTCCGGTTCGTAGAGCCCGTTCTCGCGTCCGGTGTCGATGACGATCTCGACGCTCGAGACGCCATCCAGGGCCTCGTCCATCCGCAGGACGGCGAGGCGCACGGGATCCTCCGGGAGCAGCCAGTCGAAGGGGTCGTTGGCGAAGCGGAGCTTCGAGGCACCCGTGGCGGCGACGACGACAAGAAGCCCGGTCGCCAGGAGGACCCGGGCCGGGTGTCGGGCCACGGCGTCGACGAAACCCAGCATCGACCGGTCGAGTGCGCTGCCGGGCCCGGAGGGCGAGGCGCCCCCGGCGTCCGGCCCCCGCGCTGACCGCACGCGGATCGGAACCACGGCGAGCAAGGCGGGAAGGAGCGTGAGGGTATAGAAGAGGGTCACGGCGACCCCGATGGGCGCGATCATGCCGAGTCGGGCCACGGGCGCGATCTCCGCGGCCAGGAAGGAGAGCAGCCCCCCCGCCGTCGTGAGGCTGGTGAGGACGATGGCGAGACCCGAGTGGCCGAGGGCGAACGCGATCGCATCCTCGCGGGTCCCACCCCGATCGTGGGCCTGGAAGAAGACGGCCAGGACGTGGACGGAGTCGCAGACCGCGACGACGATGATGAAGGTCGGGAGGATCTGGGTCGGAATGCTGAACGGGATGCCGAGCCCGCCCATCGCGCCGAAGGTCGAGGCCATGGAGAGGACGATCACCAGGGCAGGCAGCAGCGCTGCGGACAGGCGTCGGAAGAGCAGCCATAGCACCACCATGCTGATCAGCTGGGCGAGGGCGCCGAAGACGACGGTGTCGACCCGGGAGATCTCGGTGGCGCGGTACCCGAGCACCGACTCCCCGGCCAGTCGGATCCGGAGATCTTCCGTCTCGTAGCGGGCCACCCGCTCGAGCAGGGCGGCCACCAGCTCGTCGGACTCCGCGCCCGTCAGGTACTCGTGCTTCTCTGCCGTCGCGGCTCTCGGCTCGTCGTCGAAGCCGGAGAGGTCCTCGTCGTCCTGGCCCCGGGTCGAGTAGGTCTGCGCGCGGATCAGCAGAGCGGTGTAGCGGCCGTCCTCGGAGACGAAGTTGTTGCGATAGACGGGGTTCGCGAGCACCTCCGCGCGCAGGGCCGGAAGTCCGTCCGGGCTCTCGGGCCAGCGCTCGAGGAGGTCCTCGACGATCAGCTCGTCGCCCTCGCCCCGGGTGCTGCGAGCGTTCACCAGGCTCTGCACCTCGGCCACGTAGGGAAGCTCGTTCTCGATCTCCCGGTGGAGGCGCTCGAGGGTATGCAGGAAGTCGAGGTCGAAGACCTCGGGCGGCTCGAGGCCGACGACGATCCGGTCGTCCAGTCCGAAGCGGTCGCGGAAGGCGTCGTAGCGCTCGCGGGTGTCGTCGCCGGGAAGGAGATAGCTGTCGTTCGAGAAGTCGGCTTCGATGGCGGGGATGCCGGCGAGCAGCACGGCGCTCACCACGCAGCATCCCAGGATCACCCACCCGGGCCGGCGCGAGACGCCGCGGCCGAGCCGCTCGAAGGCGGACTCGGCGCGGCCGTGGAGAGAAGCGACGAGCCTGCCGCGACCCCCCCGACCCGCCATGTGCCCTCCTCGTCTCTCGAGCGCGTGCGCGGAAGCGAGCCCGTACCGGGCCGGATCCCCTAGTCGGGGCGTACCCCGGACATCACCATGCACTTCCACAGGAAGGGCATCCCGCCCGCCCCGCGCCAGTCGATCTCGGCGAAGCCGGCGCGGGTGAGCAGCTGAGACAGGGTGTCGACCGAGAAGAACTTGATGTGGCCGAGCTGCCGGAGGGTGTGATGGTGATGGTCCCAGCGATTGCTCGCCGCGATGGCGACGTTCTTCAGCCACCCGTGGTAGGGCGTGGAGCAGATCAGCGTTCCGCCCGGCCTCAGACCCGCGTAGCAGGTCGCCGCCCAGTCGGCGGGCTGGAAGAGGTGCTCGACCACCTCGGTGCTCACCACCAGGTCGAAGGGCTCTTCGCCGAGTGTCTCGAGAAGCTTCGTGTCGACCTCGAGGTTCTCGAAGCGTCCGTCCGGATGGTCGCTACGCGCCTGCTCGATGCGCTTCGCCGACGCGTCGACTCCGACCGTGCTGTGCCCGCGCTCGAGCATGCGCCCGAGCCAGTAGCCGTTGCCGCAGCCGATATCGAGGATGCGGAGCGGTCCGTCGGCCTGTGGCATGAGTGCGTCGATGGCCGCTTCCAGATAGGCGAACACCCCGGGTCGGCCCGAGAAGACGCGGCCGTATTCGGGGACGCGGATACTCTGACTGGCTTCCTCGCTCACGGCCCTCTCTTCTTTCTTCCCACGCGCTTCCTTCCCACGCGCTTCCTCACGCGCTCGTCTCGCGCGCCCCGGGCTCGGCAGGATAGCCGAGTCCGGGAAGGGGCGGCCGGGGTATAATGCGCGCTCGCGATGAGCCAGCCCGCACCGGATCGAAGCCCGCTCGCCCAGCTGCTCGTGGGGATCTTCGATGCACTCGAAGGAGACGGCATCCGGTACTGCGTCCTCCGCGGATACGCAGATCTCCCGCAGGCGACGCGCAACGACGTCGATCTCGCGATCGATCCCGCGGCACTCGATCGGGTCCACGAGCACGTCGCGAGAGTGGCGCGTGATGCCGGCTGGCTGTGGGCGGGTCGCGATGATCAGAGCGGCGTGTCCCGGGTGAAGCTCTTCCACCCGGAGCATCCCGGTGGCATGCTGCCACTCGACCTCTGCGTGGAGCACAGCGTCTGGGGGATGCGCTATGCGGACCCCGAGTTCGTCCTGGACACGGAGCTTCGCCACGAGGGCATCCGGGTCGCACGGCCCGGCTGCGAGGCAGCCGTCAGTCTCCTGAAGGGGCTGCTGCGACACGGCACGGTGAAGGCGAGAGCCAGCCACCGCGACAGGCTCCAGACCTGCACGCGCGAGGATCCGCAGTCGTTCGCCGCCTGCGCGGCGCCGCTCGTGGGCGAGGCGTTGTGCGGAGAGCTCCTGGATGCCTGCCAGCGGGCCGATTGGGAGGCCGCGATCGCCCGTGCTCCCGCCCTGAGACGCGCCCTCGCGCGCCGCTCCGGACCCTTGCGGGTCTTGTCGAAGGCTCTCCGAGCCGCCCTGCGCACCCGGATGGCGCGCTTCTCGCGTCGCGGGGGGCAGGAGTTCCGAGGCGGCCTCTTCATCTGCCTGCTCGGCCCGGATGGCTCGGGCAAGACCACCCTCTCCCGTGCGCTCGAAGCCCGGATCGGCGGGCTCTTCGCCGAGACCGAGCAGTTCCACTCCGTGTCCGGGGTCTTCCCGCGGCTGCGCGGGCTCAAGAGGATCTTCTACGGGCTGCAGGGGCGAGAGGTTCCCGAGTCTCCCCTCAAGGGTGTCGCCATGCCGGGGGTGGTGGCGAAGCCGAGCCCGGCCTGGCGCGCGACGATCTACATCCTCTACTACGGCGTGGAGTACATGCTCTACCGCTTCACCGTGGGAAGCAAGGTCCGGCGCAATCACCTGGTGATCTTCGATCGCTACTTCTACGACTACTACCTGATGCGCGTCCACATGAATGCGCCGCGCTGGCTGCTCGACCTCTTCTCCCGCTGGATCGCACAGCCCGACGTCCTCTTCGTGATGCTCGCGGACCCGGAAGCGATCTATCGGCGCAAGCCCGAGCTGACGCCGGAGGAGATCGAACGACAGCAGACCATCCTGAAGGGCCTGCAGCTCCCGCGGTCGGCGCAGATCGATACCTCGATCTCCGTGGAGCGGACCGTCGACGAGGCGCTGGATGTGATCGTCCCGCTCCTGGGGGGTCCAGTGGTGCGCTCGGAGCCGGGAACGGGCTCGTCCGCGTCGTGAATCCGAGCGGCCTGCGGGAGTTCCTCGGCTCCGACTACGAGGTCAAGCCCCTCAAGTCGCGGGGCCTGCTCCTGCGCAACGCCCTCAAGCCCTGGCTGATCCGGCAGCCGCCGCGGGGCATGGCCTACCTCATCGAGGCGGGCGACGGGCGCCGCTTCAAGCTGGTGCGGTTTCCGCGGCCGGCCCGGGAGCGCTGCGCGGCGATCGCGGAGCGACTTCGCGTCCTGGCGGATCATCCGGCCGTGCCCGCGCTGGTGTGGAGCGACCGCGCCCACCTGCTCTGCGAGTGGATCGAGGGCTACGAGCCGAGCGTCGACGACGAGGGCTTCGCTCGGCGCCTGGGCGCGGCCTTCGCTGCGCTCTACCGATTCGGATACGAGGAGCAGAGCCGGGAGACGGTGCTCGAGCCCTTCCTGGGCTTCGCGCGCGAGCTCGCTGCAGCCGGAGGCCTCGAAGCGGCTCTCGCGAGCCGCTTCGAGTCACGACTGCTCGAGAGCCTGCCGTCGCGGATTCCGACCTCGATCCTGTGCAGCGACCAGAACGTGGCCAACTTCCGTGTTCGCGACGACGGCCACATGTACATGATCGACCCGGGCGCGTTCCAGTCCCGACAGCCGGTCGACCTCTTCCTGGTGGGCGACGGACTCTACGACGAGATCCGCAAGGACGCCTTCCACGAGGAGTACGGCCGCGCGGGGGGCATCGAGTTTCCCTTCGCCCACCTCGACGCCCTGGGTCTCATGCACGGCGTGCGCTACGCGGCCCTGCAGGTTCGTCTGCTCCAGCGGACCTCCTTCCTCGAAAGGCGCCGCCGACGAAGCCTCACGCGGCGGATCGAAGGCATCCTGGAGAGCCTGCGGCACCGGCTCGCCTGAGCGGGCCTCCGGGCGGGCTACCAGCGACAGGCACCGTGGTGCTTCAACGCGATGGGTCTCGTGAGCAGGTAGTTGCGCTCGAGAAAGCCCGCCGCCAGGGCGGGATCCCGCTCCGCATTCGGCACCCGGTGCTGCACCCCCTGGCGCGAGAAGACCAGGTGCAGCCCTTCCTCGCCGGCTTCGGCCCGGCGTGTGACCTCTCTCCGCAGGGCGATCCAGGGTTGGGCGAGTACGGGGGGACGAGCGGCGCGCATCACGTCCCGGCCCTGCCGGGGAGGATTCGCGAAGCCGCGCAGCCGCGGGTCGTTGCCTTCGAGGAAGTGGATGGGGTCGTTCAGGTTGTCGGAGATCTGGAGCCAGGCGGGCAGCAGGTAGTGGTTCGACTGTCCGTTCCCGGTGTCGAGGTTGGAGAACATCGCGAAGGACTGGACGGCCTTGATGCCCAGGTGCGGCTGTGCGCCCTGGGCGAGGACGAAGGCCGGCAGCAGCCACAGGGGCCAGGCCGGGCGGGCGCGTCCGGGCCGCCAGGCGGGGAGAAGAGGCCTGCTCCGTGAGGGCCATCCCACTGCGCTTGCATAGGCGATTGCGATCACGACGAGCAGGCCGAAGAGCGCCGCGTGGTAGGTGTTCTGGCCCAGGATGCGGCGGAGATCCGGGCTGCCTGTCGACTCGTGGAAGACCTCGAGCGCGAGTGCGGTGACGACGCCCAGTGCGGCGCGAACCCACCGCGGCTCCACCACCCGGGCGATCGTTGCGACGCGCGCCGGAAGGTCGCGCCCGAGACGGGTCGCGACGCGCCTGGCACGTGCGACGCCGCACTCGAGCTCCTCTTCCGGCGTGAAGAGGAAGAGGAATCCGTACACGAGGAACTGGAAGGAGGGAAAGCCGATCCCCAGCGCCGCGTGGAACGCGAAGGCCAGGAGGACGCCCGCCTTTCTCGTGCGAGAGAAGAGCAGCAGGAACGGGATCGAGGCCTCGGCCAGCAGGGTCCCCGGGGCCACCCACGAGTCGAGTGCGGGCGGCAGCGGAAGGATCGGGAGGATCCTGCGAGTCGTCTCCAGCAGGTGGACTCCACAGCTCGAGGCGGGATCGAGGAAGTGCGGGTTCAGCTTGTGGAAGAAGACCCAGAAGTAGAAGACCAGGAAGGCGGCCCGCAGCAGGGTCGCCAGCTCCCGGTGCAGCGCACCGATCTCGACGCGGAGCCGCCGCTCCGCGATCGCCCGGGCGGCGTAGACCGCGAGGAAGCCGATCCAGAGGGAGGCGTACAAGCTCTCGTGGTTGCTGAGGTGCCGGTCGAGCACCAGCATGAGCGGTCCTGCGACGCCCATGACGAGAAGCGCGGAGCGCCCCCCGCTCGCGAAGAGGAAGGCGCCGAAGGCGAAGGGGGCGAGGTAGCGAGCCCAGGCGGCCGGGTCTCCGTCGCCGGGCGAGAAGCTCCTGTTGTTGGTCACGACGGAGAGCGCGAACAGGGAGACGAAGGCGACCATCTGCTCCCGGGGCCCGGTCGGTGCGCTTCCCATGTCGGGGATCCTAACGCCGCGAGTCGTCGGCGGGGGCCGCCGAAGCGGGCCGCGAAGAACCCGCTCGATCCGGGCTGCTGGCACCCTGCTAGCCTACGAAGGTGCCGGCCCGCCTGGAAGCTCTCGAGTCCGTCGTCCGGGGCTTCCTGTCGAGCGAGCTCGAGATCCCCGAAGGCGAGCTCACCGTGGACGCACCGCTGGTCTCGAGCGGGCGCGTGGACTCCGCGGGGCTCGTCCAGCTGGCCGCTCTGCTCGAGGACGAGGCGGACGTCGTCATCCCGGACGCCGACGTGAACGCCGACCACTTCGACAGCATCGCCTTGATCCTCGACTACGTGGCCGGCCGGATCGGGTCGCGTTGAGCTTCAGCGACTTCCGCCTGCCAGCATCCGCAGGTAGCCCGGGAACTGGTCGATGGCCGGCCCCTGGTAGTTGAGCAGCGTGACCGTGAAGGAGGCCAGGACCAGGGTGAGTGCCGTTGCGACCAGGCGGCGGGGTCCCCAGCCCGTCGCGGGAGGCCGGCCCCGCCAGCGCTGGTAGTGCACGTGACCCACGACGGCCGCGGCGTTCAGTGCCGCCCACAGGGTGACCGGCGCTGCGTTGCGGAGGCTCCAGTCCGAGGTGAGGAAGGGCGTGCCGAGCGCGTGCCACACGGCGCTCACCGCGAATGCGGCCAGGATGTTCAGCGATTGGTGGCGCCGATTCGCACCCAGCGGTGCGTAGACGTGCACGATCAGCCAGTTGGTGAGCGACCCGCGCCAGGAGCGCCAGAGCTCCGAGGGATTGCGAAGCGAGAGCAGGCGCAGGAAGTTGGTCCGCAGCCGGATGCCGTAGGCGAGTGCACAGGCCTCGATCAAGGCCCAGTAGCCCATCACCATCAGCGCGACGCGGACGTATAGGAGAAGCGAGTTGCCCCAGAGGGCCAGCGACCCCGCGCTCGCGAGCTGCGCCTCGACGGAGATCGGGATGCGTTCGGCGAGCCAGAGCTGCGCGGTGCCTCTCACCATCATGCGGCCGGCGCGCGGAAGGTCGAAGTGGGTCCGGGCGCGGAGATTCCTCCTCGAGAACTCCTGGTAGACCTCGGGGCCCCCGACCGGCCCGTTGGCACCGGGATAGAAGCTCAGGAAGCACAGGTAGTCGGGCGGCGAGCCGATCTCCTGCTTGCAGGCCGTCACCACGAAGCTGATGTGCCGCAGGAAGACGAGGAAGATCAGCCCGTGCGTCTCCAGCGCGTCGGTGGGCGAGCCCGCGCGAAGGGTCAACGCGTAGGCGTAGGCGGCGCTCATCACCGCGCCCTGCAGGAGCAAGGCGTTGCGTGGGCGGCGTCCGCCGGGCAGGTGGAGGAGCGCATAGCCGCCCGCACAGGCGCCGAAGACCGCGACCACCGCGGGGGTCCCCGCGTATCCCGTGAGGATCAGGAGGCTGAGGGTCGCGAGTGCGAGCTTGCGCCACGAAGGCCCGAGCTGCGCGAAGCCGAGGCCCGCGAAGAGACAGAACGCAGCGTGGTCGAAGCGCCGGAAGAGCAGCCAGATCGCGTCGCTCGGGACCGACAGCAGCCACCCCAGCAGTGCTGCGGCGATCACGAGCGAGCCGAGGCCGATCCCGAGTCGGGCGCCCGCCCCTGCCCGACGGTGAAGCGCGGCGACGCCCGAAGCCAGGGGCAGCACGAGGGCGGCGAAGAGGCCGACCTCGAAGACTCCCTCCATGGCGGCCTCGGCGAAGCGCGGCTCGACCGAGGCCGGTAGCAGGGATGTCAGGCCCTCGCGCGCCGGTGCCGACAGGCGCGCGAGGAGATCGCCCTCGTTCATCGCACGAGCATAGGCCGGAATGGCCTGTGGAGAGGGTCCGGGCGGGCTTGGCTCAGCTCCAGGAGAAGTGGCCGATCGCGCGTCGACCCTCCCGATCGATCTCGAAGCTCAACTCGGGGTCCTTGGGCTTCTCGAGGTCGAAGACGCCGAGACAGATCCCGTGCCAGCAGTGCAGGTAGCCGGGGGACTCGAAGGCCTGGGGAGCGATGTCGTCGAGGTGCAGCTCGCAGTGGTTGTCGTCGAGGGGGACGAAGCGCGGCGCGCAGAAGTCGCGGTAGGCGAGGGTCCAGCCCTTGGGGACCATCTTGATCAGCTTGCCGGGTCGGGCGCCGAAGATCCGCAGGGCTCCGGACACGAAGTTCTTGAGCAGCGGCTTCTCGATGAGCTGCGAGATGCTCTGGCGCCAGCACTGGATCGCGTCGTCGCGGCCGAGGACCTCGAGGGTGGCATCCATCAGCCAGTGGTCGTGCTCGAACTCGAGCCACGAGATCCCCGGGGTCTCGTCGATGGCCGTGAGCGAGGCCTCGGGGATGCGCTCGCGGATGCGACGCAGGGAGCCCGGTCGATAGACATCCGTGAAGGCGACGTTGTCGCGCGCGGCGCTGGCGCGTGCGGCGGGGCTGCGACTCATGACGACCTCCGTCGGGCGAGTCCGACTCATCGGCCGAAAGGGCGGACGCCCTGAGCGAGCGCCCTTCCGGAAGCCCTATGCTGCGGGCTCGATTGGAGCGGGAACGGGGGAGGCGGGGCGAGTGGTAGCGCGAGTCTCGATCGGTGGCTGCCAGCGGCCGTCCCGGCCCGGACAGCCGCTCCCGGTCCTCCTGGGCGCCCTCCTCCTGTTAGGCTGCACGGGAGCCGATCCCAGCCCGCCCAACGTGCTGCTCGTCGTGGTGGACACCCTGAGGGCGGACCACGTCGGCGCCTACGGCTACCCGCGGCCCACGAGCCCGCGACTCGATGCGCTGGCCGACGAGGGCGTCCTGTTCCGCCGCTGCGCGGCGGTGGCCAACTGGACCCTGCCCAGCCACGCCTCGATGTTGACCGGGCTGCTCCCGCCCGCTCATGGCGCCCACCGTGTCGCTCCCGGTGCGGCGAGCGTGGAGCACGAGGAGCCCGCGGGCGCGATCGCCCGGGATGCGCCGAGCCTGGCGGAGGCGCTCCAGGGAGCGGGCTACCGGACCGCAGGCATCGTGGCGAACTGGTGGTGGCTGGGAGCCGCCTATGGCTTCGACCGCGGCTTCGACCACTACGATCATCGCGGTGGCCGGCCGCCCTGGGTCTACCGGAGAGCGCGGCCGATCAGCGACGCGGCCATCGCATGGCTCGAAGAGGGACTCGGAGGCGAGGGTCGTCGGCCCTTCTTCCTGCTGCTCAACTACATGGACCCGCACATCCCCTATCTGCCACCGAAGCGCTTCCTCGAGCGCTTCGGTGCCGGAGCGACGGGTGACGAGCTCGAGAAGTCCTGGATCTTCTTTCACGAGACCCAGTCGGCGGTGACCCGCGAGGGCCGGCCCCCCGCGCCCGCGCTCCTGGAGCGCCTCGTCGATCGCTACGACGCGGAGATCGCGTTCGTGGATGCCGAGCTCGGTCGCGTCTTCGACTGGCTTCGCGAGACCGGGCAGTGGCAGGACACGCTCGTCATCGTCACCTCCGACCACGGCGAGGCCTTCGGCGAGAACGGCGTCGCGGGCCACGGCGTCCTGCTCCACGAAGCGGAGCTCGCCGTGCCCCTGATCGTGAAGCTGCCTTCCGCAGCGTCTGGGTCGATCGATGCGGCTGGCAGGGTGGTGGAGCAGCGCGTGCAGCACGTCGACCTGCTGCCCACGGTGTTGGAGGTCGCTCGTGTTCCGGACTCGGGTGGTCACCACGGTCGCTCGCTGCTGCGGGAACTGGCTGGCGAGGTCGCGGGCGAGCGCGACGCCCTGGCCGTCGCGTACGAACGCGAGCGCATCGCTCGCCTGCGGCCCTCGCTCGCGGGGGAACGCTGGGCGCTCTACCGCGACGACCTCAAGCTCGTCGCGCACGCCGACGGCCGTCGCGAGCTGTTCGACCTGGCCGCCGATCCGGGGGAGACGCGCGACCTGTCGGCCGAGAGGCCGCACGAGCTGCGCTCCCTCTCGGACTCGCTCGCCGAGAAGCAGCGGACACTGGAGCCGCTCGACCGTGGGGAGCCGGTGACGAGGGCTCCGGATGCCGACACGCGCGAGAAGCTGCGCGCGCTGGGGTACTCGGACTGAGGCGAGCCCCTCGGGCTCGCTCCGCGCGTCGGCTCGGTCCCCTCCTTCAGGTCGGCCGCGCGTTCGGTCGATCCGGAGCCATGGCGAGCTTGCCCGAAGCAGAGGAGCGGCCGGAGTTCCGCTTCGGCGAAGGGCGGATCAGTGGCGTCCTGTCGGTGTTCCTGGGCGCCCTCTGCGTGCTGGCGGTGCTCTGCTTCCGCTACCCCGAGCTGCTCACGACCCCGGAGCTGCGAGCCGTGCTGCCGCTCGACCTCGTGCGGGTGGTCCTGTTCTGTGCGAACGCGCTGGCACTCCTCTTCGGGGCGCTCTGCTTCGCGCTCGGAGGGCAGCGGCGGCTCGCCTTCACGGGAATCGCGCTCGCCGCCCTGGCCGTCGGGCTGGGAGGGTCGTGGGTCGAGACGCCCGAGTCGGTGGAGTCGGCGCGCTACGTCGGCGTCGACTGGTTCGTCCTCGACCTGCTCGTCCTCGCCCTCGTCTTCCTGCCGCTGGAGCGCTTTCTCGCCCTCCACCCCCGGCAGTACGTCTTCCGGCGGGGCTGGCGCACCGATCTCGCGCACTTCTTCGTCAGCCATCTGCTGGTGCAGCTGACGGTTCTGCTCACCCTCTCGCCCGCGAAGCTCCTCCTCTCCGGAGTGGTCGACCCGGACTTCCAGGCGCGGGTGGCCGCCCTGCCCCTGGCGGTCCAGTTCGTGCTGGCGCTGGTCCTCGCCGATCTCTTCCAGTACGCGGCCCATCGCGCGATGCACACCGTGCCGGCGCTGTGGCGATTCCACGCGATCCACCACTCCTCGACCTGCATGGACTGGCTGGCGGGCTCGCGGCTCCACCTGGTGGACATCGTGATCACGCGCGCGATGAGCTTCCTGCCGCTCTTCGCGCTCGGAGTCGACGACACCGCGCTCACCGCCTACCTCGTGTTCGTGTCCTTTCAGGCGGTGTGGATCCACGCCAACCTGCGAACCCGCATCGGTCCGCTGCGTTGGCTCCTGGCCTCCCCCGAGTTCCACCACTGGCACCACAGTGCCGAGAAGGAGGCGGTCGATCGCAACTTCGCGGTCCACCTGCCGTGGCTCGATCGGCTCTTCGGCACCGCCTACCTTCCGGATCGCTGGCCCGAGCGCTACGGCATCGAGGGAGACCCGGTGCCCGAGAGCTGGCCCGCCCAGCTCGTCTGGCCCTTCCGTGGCTGAGAGCCCGTCCCCGGCTCCCTTCGTTCCGGGTCTAGTCGCGCAGGACGAAGACGTTGACCCGGTGCTCGCAGCTCTGGCGCTCCTCGGCGCCTTCGGGGGTGTCGGGAGCGTCGAAGGCGGAGTGGAAGCACGCGCGGACGCGCCGGGGGTCCCCGTCCTTGGCGCAATCGAAGTTGTTGAAGGCGAGCACCTCGTCGACGTGCATCTCCGGGTAGTAGTACCACTCCTGCGCTTCCCGATAGCGCAGGCCGAGCTGGGTGGTGGGCTTGCCGGTCGGCGTGATGCCATGGAGCGCCAGCGGCACCCGGTCGTCGGGCCGCACCGTGTCCGGTCGGCAGAGCCCGAGCGGCATGTGCCGGACCGGTCCCTGCATGCCCACGGGCCGCCACAGGTCGATCACCACGAACGCTTCGACGTCGTCCTGCTCGTAGCGGCTTCGCCAGGCCGCCGCGATCTCGGGACCCGTGAAGGCGGCGAGGCCCTGCTGGAAGTCGTCCGGGCCGATACCGAAGTCCTGGTGCACACCGTTCGCATAGCCTGCGGGTTGGCCCGGCCCGCGCCGCGTGGGCGGCCCCTGCCAGAGCTCGAGCTTGCGACCGGGAAGCAGCTGTGACCGGATCAGCGCCTCGGACTCCGGTCCGTACACGCGCAGCACCGCGTTGTCGGGCGGCTGCACGCCGGGGTCGGCGTCCCAGTCCTCCACCGCCGACTCGTGATCGAGCAGCACGAAGCCGTGGGCGCCGAAGAAGTCGGCGGGTGTCCGGGCTTCGCGGGCTGCCCGCTGGAGCGCGCGCGCGTCGCGAATCCGCAGGCGGGGCAGCTCTTCGGCGGGGATCATCCCCTCGGCGGGCGAGTCGATCGTCATCTCGACGGGTGCGTCGCACCGGAAGTCCGACGGGAAGAAGCCGTAGAGGATCGCTTCGACGCTGCGGTCCCGGGTGTCGGCCTCGTCCGACGAGGTCGTGGCGCTTGCGGTCTCGGTCATCGGGGGGCTCCGATTCGTCCGCGATGTTGGGGCGCGATGGAGCGACGGTCCAGCACGGGAAGGATGCCAGGCCGCACGCGGTCATCAACCCCGACTCCCGTGCTATCTCCTGGGCTCTGCGTCGACTCGCTGCCGACCCCCAGGAGACCCCCCCGTGCGAACCGAGCTCTGCGACCTCTTCGGCATCGACGTGCCGATCTTCGCCTTCAGCCACTGCCGCGACGTGGTCGCCGCGGTGAGCAACGCGGGAGGGCTCGGTGTGCTCGGCGCTCTGGCCTTCTCGCCCGAACAGCTCGAGCTCGAGCTCCGCTGGATCGACGACAACGTCGACGGCAAGCCCTACGGCGTCGATACGGTCATGCCCATGAGCTACGCGGGCAAGGACGAGGGGCTCGGGAAGAAGAACGAGAGTACCGGGGAGGTGGACGCCAGCGTCTTCCAGAAGCTGATTCCCGACGAGACCCGCGAGTGGATCGAGAGCGTGCTCGAAGAGTACGAGGTGCCGCCCCTGCCCGACGACTACGACTCCGGCGACGGCGGCGTGGGCGGGGGGTCGACGGGTCTGCTGGGCTGGACGGATGGCGGGGCGCGCAATCACGTCGACGTCGCTCTCCGGCACGAAGGCGTCAAGCTGCTCGTCAATGCTCTCGGTCCGCCGCCCAAGGACATCATCGACCTGGCCCACGAGCACGGCGTCAAGGTGGCGGCACTCACCGGTGCGGTCGAGCACGCCCAGCGTCAGAAGCAGGCCGGCGTCGACATCATCGTGGCCCAGGGAACCGAAGCCGGGGGACATACGGGGGAGATCGGCTCGATGGTGCTCATTCCGGACATCGTGGATGCCGTCGCGCCCACGCCGGTGCTTGGCGCGGGAGGCATCGCGAACGGGCGCCAGGCGGCTGCTGCCATGGCGCTCGGCGCGGCCGGGGTCTGGACCGGATCGGTGTGGCTCACGGTGCGCGAGGCCGACGTGTCGCCGTTGGTGAAGGGCAAGCTCTTCGCGGCGCGCCCGAAGGACGCGGTTCGATCCCGTTCGCTCTCCGGCAAGCCCGCGCGGCTGCTCCGCACCGGCTGGACCGAAGCCTGGGAGCGGGACGACTGTCCGGGGACGCTGCCGATGCCCCTGCAGTACATGGCCTGCTCCGAGGCCCAGACCCGGATCGGGCTGGCCGCCCGCAAGGAGGGCGCACGAGCCCGCGATCTGGTGGGGATGCCCGTCGGCCAGGTCGTCGGACGCCTCGAAGAGGAGCTGGGCACGGCCGACGTCGTCTACCGCTTCATCGACGAGTTCGTCGACGCGGTCGAACGGCTGCAGAAGAGCCTCGACGCGGCGAAGGAATAGTCGAGTCGTGCTCAAGGCCGTCGCGGCCGTCGTCGGGGTGCTCGTCGTGCTGATGACGTGGCAGCACCTCCGCTATCTCGGCGCCCGCCGGGATCAGGTGCAGGACCGACAACCGCTCCTCCATGCGTCCGACGCCTTCCACGTCATGAGCTTCCTGCGGCTGCGCGACGACGACGAGCCGGTCGGCAGTGTCGACCCCACCGACGCTCTGCGCGTACTGCGGCGCGCGATCGAGACGCAGAGCGGCCGGGTCGTGTACGCCGGGCAGGCTGCCTTCACCCGGCCTTCGGATCAGCTGAGCGAGCTCTTCGGCGACTCTCCCGCCGACGCGCGCACGTCCGGGCAGTGGGATGCGGTGCTGCTGTCGCAGTATCCCTCGCGGGAGCACTACGACGCGGCAGCGGCGAGCGGGCCGCTGCGGGAGGCCCGCGCCGCGTTCTCGCGAAGCTACGACCACGGCATGAAGCGCCCGGTCGTGCTGAACCTGCTCATTCCCCAGGGCCTGCTGGCACTGCGGGCGACGGATCTGCTGCGCGGGCGCTTTGCGCCGGAAGCGCTCGAAGCGATGCCGCCGGCCGAGCGGGGTTCCGGCCCGGCGGAGTTCGCGCCGGCGATCGACCGGCTCCACGCGCTCGCCGAGCTCAACGACGATGCGGTGCTCGTCTTCAATCTGATCCAGCCCGGGAGCACGGATCAGCAGGAAGCGAACCGCTCCTACGGGCTGGAGATGTTGCGGCGCATGGCGGCTCTCGCTCACGGGCCGATGCACGCGGGACGGCCAGTCACCGTCGAGGGCAATGCCCGCTTCGAGCAGGCGATGCTCGTCTACTACCCCGGCGCGAGCTACTTCGCGGAGCTGATCGGCAGCCGCTTCTTCCAGGGCATCATCGGCGACAAGCAGCTGGGGGACACCCAGGCGGTCGCGACCGTTCCGGTCCTCTCTCGGCTGTGAGGCCCCGGGCGGATCGCGAGACGGTCGCCACGGCCTTCAAGCTGCAGGCGGGCTACTCGAAGTTCCTGGGCTCCGCCCTCTATGCCGGACTGGCGGATCGCGCTCGCGCGGACGTCGAGGCCGAAGGCCCGGTGTGGCAGCTGGTGCGGGACTTCGAAGGCGATCCGCTCACGGGCTTCCTGCCCCTGCGCGTCTTCGGTGCGGTGCACGCCGAGGCGCTGTCGGGTGACGCGCCCGAGCTCGCGCGCTTCTATCCCACCGCGGGCGGTCGTGCGGACCCGGTGGCCGCCTGGCCGCACTTCCGGGCTCTGGTCGACGGCGCCCGCGAGCGCCTGCGTCCCCGGCTGGAGCGCTTCCCGCAGACCAACGAGGTGCGCCGCACCGCGGGCCTGCTGGGTGGCTTCCTGACCGTGGCCCGGCAGGCGCGGCTGCCGATCCGCTTGCTCGAGCTCGGGTGCAGCGCCGGGCTCAATCTGCAGTGGAGTCGCTTCCGCTTCGAGCTCGGCTGCTGGTCGTGGGGGAGTCCCGAATCGCCCGTCCGCATCCAGGCGGACTGGCAGGGAAGTCCGCCCGACGGGGCGGAGGTGTCCGTTCGGGTCGTCGAACGTCGAGGCTGCGACATCGCTCCGCGCTCGATCGACGACGAGCGGGCGGTGCGCGACCTCGAGTGCTTCGTGTGGGCCGACCAGCCGGAGCGCCTGGTGGAGCTGCGAGCCGCGGTCGGAATCGCCCGCCAGGATCCTCCGCGGATCGATCGGGCGTCCGCGGGTGACTGGCTTCCCGAGCAGCTGGAGTCGCTCACGGACGGGGTGTGCACGGTCGTCTATCACTCCTCGGTCTGGAGCTATCTCTCCGCGGACGAGCAGACGCGGGTGCGCGATCAGATCGCTGCTGCGGGGTCCTGCGCGAACGCGGACCGTCCGCTGGCGTGGCTGCGGGCCGAGGACTCGCCGGATCGTTCCCGGATCGAGCTGCGTCTCCGCAGCTGGCCCGGCGGCGAAGAGATCCGGCTCGGAGAGGGACACGCGCACGGGCGCCGGGTGATCTGGAGCCCCGGCTCCGCGCCTTGAAGCGGTTGCCCGGAGCCGGTCCCGGTCAGGCCTGGCTCGACGACTGGACGGAGGTCGCTGTCCGCCAGCAGGCGAACGCTTCGCGTTCGCTTGCTGCGGGATCTGCACTCCGTGCAGACCTTCCCTAGGTTCTCGGGATCGGGTGGAGTCCCCCGATCCCCCGACCCCCCGAGCGTCAGCGAACGAGGGACCCCGTGTCTTGGATCGATCTGAAGTCGGGGCTTCGCGATCGCAGCTTCCACCTCGTCGAGCTCGAATGTCTGCGGGGTCTGGCGATCTGGCTCGTGGTGCTGTTCCACACCTGCAGCATGGCCTTCTGGCGGGACGACGGCTGGGAGGGACACGAGGTTCCCTGGCCGCTCGCCTTCGTGACGGCCGGTCGCACCGGCGTGACGCTCTTCTTCGTGCTGAGCGGCTTCCTGCTCTCGCTGCCCTTCCTGCGCGGCGCAGCGCTCGATCGACGAAGCGTGGGGCGCTTCTACGGGGCCCGGGTCCTGCGGATCGTGCCCGCCTACTACCTGGCGGTGGCTGTCGCGATCGCGTACACGGGCGAGATCGCGCTGGGCGCCGAGGCGCTCCTCTTCCGGGTCGTCGGCCTCGAGCTCTTCCCCTTCAACGCCGTGTGGTGGAGCCTGTCGACCGAGGTGCAGTTCTACCTGTTGCTGCCGCTCTTCATGTTCCTGCTGCGCCACCCGGCCGGGCGCGTGGTGCTGGTGATGGCAGGTCTGGTCTGGGCGGGGGCCTTCGCGGCCTCGCTCGCGGTGGACCGGGGTGCGCTGGGTGACTGGGCCGAGCCGGCGCGCAATTCCCTCTTCGGTCGTCTCCCCGCGTTCGGCTTCGGAATGGCGGTGGCGCTCTGGTACGCCCGCGGCAGACCCGGAGCCGAGAGGTGGTTGGCGAGCCGGTGGGCGGCCACGGCCGTCTGGGTCGTCCTCGTGCTGATCCTGGGCCAGCTCCTCGACCTCGCCACCCGGGTCGGGGAGGGGATGGTGTTCCGCGAGCTCCACTGGCTCCACGGGCTCGAGGCGCTGTGCTGGGCGCTCTTCCTCGCCGTCCTGGTCTCGGCGCGCCCCGTCGGCGCCGGGCTGCTCGTGAACTCCTTCTTCGCCTTCACGGGCAAGATCTCCTACTCGCTCTTCCTCGTACACCAGCCGATCCTCTTCTTCATGCTCTACCCGCTGGTGAGCTCGCTCGAGGCCGACGAGCTGCTGGTCTCGCCCTCGGTCTGGGGGCTCTCCGCGTTGGCGATCGCGGTGAGCTGCGCGGTCGCGCTCGTCACCTACCGCTGGGTGGAGCTGCCCTTCCTGCGGCTGAAGGAGCGGCTGCCGGCAGCGCCCCGGGCGGGCGACGAGGAGGTCGCGGTCGCGAGCGGTCGCGTCTAGACGAGCCCGGAGCCGCCCGTCTCCATCGACCGCCTCTCCCTCAACCCCCTTGCGCCAGCTCGGGCTCGAGGCGCCACTCGACGTGGGTGCGGACCCACTTGGGATCCCACCACTCGAGCGGGTCGACGTATTGGCCCCCCACCAGGATCGCGAAGTGCAGGTGGTCTCCGCCCGCCAGGCCGGTGGCCCCGGAGCTTCCGAGCTTCTGCCCTCTTGCGACTTCTTCGCCCACCTTCACGTCCATGCTGGACAGGTGTGCGTAGAGGGAGTGCAGGCCGAGTCCGTGATCGACGATCACGCACTGTCCGTAGATCCCGAGCTCGTCCGCGAAGGCGACGACGCCGGCGTTCCCCGCGGTGACCGGTGCGCCGCCGGTGCTGGCCAGGTCGAAACCGTAGTGGGTCGCGCGGGAGATCTTGCGATCGCGCCAGAGATAGCTGCGCTGCTCCGCGAAGCGACTGGTGACCTTCGAGTTCCGCATCTGCTCGAAGGCGCCCTGCCAGTGGCGCTTCGAGCTCGCCCCTTCGACGATCGCCCGGATGCGTTCCTCGTTGCGTCCGCGCAGCACCTCGTTGACCCGGGCGAAGGACTCTCCGGCGTCGCGCCCCGCCAGCCCGTTCGCCTCGGCGAGGGGTCGCACCTTCGACTCGAGGAAGCCCTCGGAGAGGCGGATCTGACTGCTGTCGAAGTCGCGCTCGATGATCCGGACCGCGAAGCCCGCCTCGGCCTCGTTGCCGGCGGCATCGCGAGCGACCACCCGCACCGCCGGATCGCGCGGTGCCTCGACGGGGATCGCGAAGAGCGCGATCCGGTCCAGCTCGTCCCCTCCAGGCGAGACAGGATGACCCGGGAAGAAGGCCTCGGCGACCCGGACACCGTCCTCGGCGGTCGCCTCGCCGACGCGATAGACCACGGCCGCCGATCCGCCCCGGTGCACGTAGGTGAGGCCGCTCCTCACGTCGAGCGCGGGCGGGGCCGTATCGACCACGACCTTGCTGCTCTGCTCGGAGAAGTTGCCGGCCAGGCCGTCCCGCAGCGACCAATCGCGCGCAACGACCTCCAGGGTGGTCGTTCCGTCGGAGAGGCCGAGGGCTTCGGCGTCCAGCGAGACCTCCAGCTCTTCTTCGCGGGCGCTTCCTCCGGTCATGAAGTCGCCCGGGTGGTGGCGTTCGACCAGGGTGCGCGGCTCGCCGCCGACCTGGATGCGAACCTCGACGGCGCGAAGGCCCGAGCCCGCGTCGGCGACCCGCACGGTCAGGGTCTGCAGCTCCTTCCCCAGCACCACGGATGGCAGGACTTCGATCTCGGGCGCGTCGCCTTCGAGGCGCGGAACGAGAGCGACGAGGACCGCGACGCTCGCGGCGAGAACGACGAGAAGAATCCAGAATCGGGCCGTCAACGGGTGTCCACCATGAGTTCGGAGGGGGGTCCGCTGAGGAGGGCACCGGGCAGCATAGCAGCGGTGCCCCCGCCATTGACGCCTCGGGGGCGCTTTCCGATGCTCGGGCCCGATGTCGCTCCTGAACCGCATCGTTCTCGTCCGACACGGCGAGACGGTCGGCGAGTCGAGCATCCGCTACTACGGGGCCACGGACGTGGCGCTCTCGGATCTGGGGCGCGAGCAGGTGCGGCGGGCGAGACTGGCCCTCCCCGGAGACGGCTTCGACCTGGTGCTGACGAGCCCCCTCTCGCGCGCCTGGGAGTCGGCCCGGATCGTCCATCCCGAAGGCGGCATCCGCCTGGTGGCCGAGCTGCGCGAGATCGACTTCGGCGACTGGGAGGGTCTGACTGCCGAGGAGATTCGCGCGCGCGACCCGGTGCGCTACGAGGACTGGCAGCGGAAGCGGTCGGGCTTCGAGTTCCCCGGTGGCGAACGCCGCGCCGACTTCCAGCGGCGCATCGACACGGCCGTCGACGGCATGCTGTCGAGTGGCTTCTCGTCGCTCCTGGTGGTGGTCCACAAGGGCGTGATCCGCGCTATCGCGCGCCGCCTGCTGGCCGCCGAGCTTCCGGAGGGCGAACCCCAGCTGGGAGGCCTGGTCCAGCTGACCCGTCGCGCGAACGGAGAGTGGTTCGCGGGGCGCACGAGCAGCGATCCCACCCGCGCGTAGAGGGAGTCTCGAGCTCTACTCGGTGGCGCCGGGGCTCCGATAGGCGTCGCACTCGTTCGGAATCGGGCTTCCGTCGCCCAGGGAGCGCGCCAGCACGAAGAGGTCGGCGACCGTGCAGTCCGTGGCTCCCCCATCCGAGGGGCCGATGACGTTGCAGCGACGCTCTTCGAAGCTCGTCTGCGGACTCGCGCCGACCACGAAGCGACGGGCCTCTTCCAGGTCGGCGGCCGTCACGCCACCGATCTCGTCGACGTTTCCGCACTGGCAGACGTCGCCGCCGGGGAAGACGTCGCTCTCTTCCTGGCCCGGGTTGAAGATGAAGATGCAGTTGTCGACGCCGTCGAGGTCGGCGTCCGAGTCCGTGTCGGGGTCGTTGGGGTTCGAGCCGATCCCGACCTCCTCGCTGTCGCTGAGGGTGTCCGAGTCCGTGTCGGCCGAACGGGGATCGGTGCCGGTGTCGTTCTCGTCGATGAAGACACCGCTGTCGGTCTCGACGTCGTTCGCGAGACCGTCCCCGTCGATGTCGGGGTCGCAGAGGTCTCCGAGGCCGTCCCCGTCCACGTTGCCCTGCCGGCCGTTCCCGACACCCGGGCACAGGTCCGAGCCCGGCTCCACGGCGTGGAGGGCGTTGCGACCGATGGCTCCCGCCCAGGCCAGGTCCATCGCGCTGCCGTCGATGGCGAGCTCGAAGCTCGGGCCCGTCGATTCGTACTCGAAGGCATCGGCCGGCTCGCCCAGGCTGCCGCCGAGCGATTCGGGCTGGTCGAGGGAGAGCAGCAGGTGCCCGCTCGAGAGCCGGTGCAGGGCGTCGACGTCCGACCCGGAAGACAGACCCTCGCCGTCGCCGTCGAAGACGACCACGGCGGAGGGCGAGCTGGACCACTGGACGACGTCCTCGGGCCACACCGTCGTGCCCTCCAGCACCACGACCGTGTCGAAGGAGAGCAGCAGGTCCGACCCGCTCCGGCCGACGGCGTCGACGTTCACCCCGGCACCGAGGCCCCGCGCGGAGGCGTCGAAGACCACCACGTAGCTCTCCGCATCCAGGTCGTAGCTCACCACGTCGCCGGGCTCGACGAAGGTCCCGCCCAGGTCGGCGGGCTGATCGAGGGAGAAGAAGGCCAGGCCGTTCAGGTCGAGATGGAGGGCGTCCACGTCCACGCTCGCTGGCAGGGCTCCCAGCTCGACGGTGTTGGAGGCTCCGGGCGGGTCCTCGCTGACGGCCTGCTCGGGACCCACCAGCAGCGCTCCGCCACCGAGGGAGAGCAGCTGGTCGGCCGAGCTCGTCACGTCGGCCAGGGGGGTGGCCGCACCGGCCAGAGGCGCCGCGAAGAGCAGGCAGAGCCCGAGAGAAAGGGCCGCGGCGCGCACCCTACTCGACGACCTCGCAGGTCCCCGGCTCGCAGAAGTTGTCGAGCAGGTTCGTGAAGAAGTAGCCGGAGAGCGATCCGCGGAGGATGTCGCCGTCCCCGTCCTGGTCGTTGTAGCTGAAGCTGTTGAGGCCCACGCCCTGGTTGGTGCGAAGGGTCAGGATGCCGTCGTTGTCGTTGCTGAGGAGCAGATTTCCGTAGATGAGCGCGTGGTGGCTGCCCACCGAGATGCCGTTGAGCGTGTTGTCGAGAGAGACGTTGTAGCGGAAGATCATGCTCTCGCCGCCGCCCAGCCCCGTGCCTCCGTTGTCGCCGGAGAGGTTGGAGACGATGGTGCTGTTGCCGCTGAGGGTGATCCCCCAGCCGCCGTTGCTCTTCGCGATGTTGTGCTGGGAGCTGGTCGCGTCCTTGCCGAAGATGCCGTGGCCGGTGTTCCGCCAGCTGATGTTGCCCGTATGGACATCGCCCTTCTGTCCGGAGGACAGTCCATTGCCGCCGTTGTGGTGGACGAGGTTGTCGAACATGGTGCCGAACTGGTTGACGATGACTCCCGCGCCGCCGTTGCGGGCGGCCCGGCAGCGGATCACCGTGGCCCGGTTGTCGAGCCGGATGCCGACACCTCCGTTGTCGACCGCGGTGACAGCCTCGACGTGCACGAGGTCGGCGGTGGGGGAGTCGATCCCGTCCCCTCCCATGCCCCGGATGATCCCGTTCCGGATCGAGTGGCCCAGCCCCGCGAGGATCTCGATGCCGTTGCCGTTTCCCGCGCTACCGGGCCCGACGATCGAGAAGCCGTTCAGGTCGATGAAGACGGCGTCGCTGCTGTTGACCGTGATGGCCGTGGTGTTCGGCGGGTCGGCCGCGCCCGTCACGTCGAGGTTGCTCGTGAGCCGGTAGGTGCCGGCCTGGGTGATGTCGAAGGGGAAGCCGCCCGACCCTTCGACCCGGGCCTGATTGACGAGCACCACGCCTTCCGCGCCGAGCGCGGGAGTGGCGAAGATCAGGAGCAGGCCGGACAGCAGGGCGAGTCGTGTGTGTCGCGTGTCCATCTCCTCTCCTTCAGCAGCTCGTGTTGCTGCCGCACACGTTGGATTCGAGGGTGTAGCCGTTCAGCGGATTGCTGCTGAACACGTTGAGGCCGTAAGGCTGCTGCACGGTCAGGTAGAGCGGGTAGCCGCTGTTGCCCCGGGCGACGTTCTCGAGGATCAGGACTCCGCGACTCGAGCCGTTCATGTGGTAGCCGTCCCCGTCGTTGTTGAGGGCGCTGTTGCCGTGGAGCAGGGTCCCGTTCTCGAACTCGAAGCCCATCGTGTTGCTCTCGTAGGCGGTGCTCGAGTCGACGAGCATTCCCTTCGAGGTGGACACGAAGCCGCGGCCGTTCACCCAGGCGTTGGTGTTGTGGACCAGCATGTAGCCGCTGCCCTGGACGGCGGCGTCGCTCGCGTAGCGGACACTGCTCGCGTCCACGAGCAGTGCCGCATCGGAGCCCGAGAACGCGCCGTAGATGCCGTCGCCGCCAGTCGTCACGATGCGCGCGTTCGAGACCCGGCACGGGCCCCAGCAGGTGACTCCGTTCGCGGCCAGGTCCTGCATGGCCACGTCGTGAACCCGGGAGCCGTCACCCACGTAGATCCCGGTGCCGCCTCCGTGGCGCACCGTGACCGACTCGACGGTAGCCCCGTCGCCGAGGATCACGCCGTGGCGCCCCATACCGGAGATGGACCCGTTTCGGACGCTGACGCCTTCCTGGTTCAGTCCGTAGATGGCGTCCCCGTTGGCCGTGTAGGTGCAGTTCACGCTACCCGCCTCGCTGGACGTGCTGGTCGTGGTGCAGTTGTTGGTCCCCTTGATGGTGTGGCCGCCCATGTCGAGGGTGACCCAGTCCGCGGTGATCTCGATCGCGGTCGTGAACTGGGGGTTCAGCTCGCCCGTCAGGTCGAGATCGCTGACGAGCACGTAGCTTCCCGAGCTCGCGATGGTGATCGGGAAGCCGGGCGCGTCGCCGGCGAGGCGCCCGGTCGTCGCCGCGGTCTGACTGATCTGGATGCGACCGTCCGTCGCCCGGGCGGGCTCGGGAGTGACGAGGCCCGCCGTGAGTGTCGCCACCAGGAAGAGGACGCTGTGGGAGAGCTTCATCGGGGCTCCGGTGCAGGGATCGGGTTTCGAGGGACCTTGGCCTAACAGATTGTGGGCGCGGATGACGCCGGGCGCCATGAACCACTTAACAACAGGCGACCCTCGACTTCCCGCTCGCCGGGTGGCCGATTCCGGCCATCCCGACGCCCCGGCGCCGTCGGGCGGGGCGGAGTGCCCCAAGACCGCACCGACCCGGGGTCCCGAAGCGGGACGGCCGACCGAACAGCCTTCTCGTCCGGACGCTTGCGTTCCCCGAAAAGCCTGCAAATGCAGGGCCTTGGCGGCCCGCTTGCGGGTTCCGACGCGAGGTATGGAATCGGTAAGGGCGCGGTAACGCGCGCCACCCGCCTTCTGGCGATGTTCCCGTCGTCCTTCGGCACACCTCAAACCTTCAGGGAGCAATCGCAATGAAGCGCGCGGCCGTCCTCGTCTACGGATTCGCCTGTTACGGCATCTTCTTCGCCACCTTCCTCTACTCCATCGGGTTCATCGGAAACCTCGCCGTCCCCAAGTCGGTCGACTCGGGCCCGGCGGTCGACTGGAGCCTCGCCGTCGCCGTGAACCTGGCGCTGCTCGGAGTCTTCGCCCTCCAGCACAGCGTCATGGCGCGTCCCTTCTTCAAGCGCTGGATCACACGCAGCATCCCGCAGCCCGCCGAGCGGCCGACCTACGTGCTGGCGAGCAGCGCGGCGCTGGCGCTGCTGTACTGGGGCTGGGAGCCGCTGCCCGAGCTGGTCTTCTCCGTCCAGAGCGAGATGCTCCGGAGCGCGTTGACCGCGCTCTTCTTCGGCGGCGTGGGCCTGGTCCTCTACTCGACCTTCCTGATCGACCACTTCGACCTGTTCGGCCTGCGCCAGGTGATCCTCTACTTCCAGGACCGGCCCTACACGGAGAAGAACTTCGTCACGCCCTCGCTCTACCGCTACATCCGCCACCCGCTCTACGTCGGCTGGTTCGTCACCTTCTGGGCCACCCCGGACATGAGCGTCGGGCATCTGCTGCTCGCTCTCGGCACGACCGCGTACATCCTGGTGGCCATCGTCTTCGAGGAGCGGGATCTGGGCGAGCTGCTCGGAAGCGACTACCGCGAGTATCGCGAGCGCACGCCGAAGTTCGTACCCCGCGTCCGCAATCGCAGCAGCGAGCAGCCGGTGACTCTGGAGAGCGCCGTCTGAGACCACTCGGACGGGAGGCGCGGTGCCGCGCCTCCCGTCCGGGCTTCCGAAACCTCCCACCCGCAACTCTGGAGTCCAGAGATGACCCGAGAAATCGACAACGCCCGAGCCGAAGCCTTCGGAGAGAAGATGGTCGGCATCCTCAACGGGGCCGCCACCGCGCTGATGGTCTCGGTGGGCCACCGGACCGGCCTCTTCGACGTGATGAGCGGCCTCGACCCTCGCGAGAGTCAGGGGATCGCCGACGAGGCCGGCCTGCAGGAGCGCTACGTGCGCGAGTGGCTCGGTGCCATGGTGACCGGTGGCATCGTCGAGTACGACGAGAGCAGTGGCTGTTATCACCTGCCGCCCGAGCACGCCGCGAGCCTCACGCGCGAGGCCCGTCCCAACAACCTGGCCGCGACATGCCAGTGGATCCCGGTCCTCGGCGACGTGGAGGACCAGATCGTCTCGTGCTTCGAGCACGGCGGTGGCGTTCCCTACTCGAGCTATGAGCGCTTCCACGCGGTCATGGCCGAGGAGAGCGATCAGACCGTGGTCGCCGGGCTGCTCGAGCAGATCCTGCCCGGCGTGCCGGGACTGGTGGAGTCGCTCGAGCGCGGCATCGACCTCCTCGACGTGGGCTGCGGCAGCGCCAGGGCCATCAACGCCATGGCGGAGGCCTTCCCGAACAGCCGCTTCACGGGCTACGACCTCTCTTCGGAGGGGATCGCTGCCGGCAAGGCCGAGGCGGCGGCGCGCGGTCTCGACAACGTGCATCTCGAGATCCGGGACGTCGCGGATCTCGGGATCGACGACGCCTTCGACGTGGTGACGGCCTTCGACGCGATCCACGACCAGGCCCGGCCAGACGCCGTTCTCGCCGGAATCGCCGGAGCGTTGCGCGGCGATGGTCTCTTCCTGATGCAGGACATCGGCGGGTCGAGCCACGTCCACGAGGATCGCGCCAATCCGATGGCACCCTTCCTCTACACGATCTCCTGCATGCACTGCATGACGGTCTCGCTCGCATCGGGTGGCGCCGGCCTCGGCGCCATGTGGGGCAAGGAGACGGCCTGCAACATGCTGGCGAACGCCGGCTTCGGCAGCGTCGTCGTCAAGGAGCTGCCGCACGACGCGATGAACTACTACTACGTCGCCCGCAAGTAGAACGACGCGGCTCGTGGAAGGGGACGGTGCTCGAAGCGCCGTCCCCTTCTTGCGTTCGGCCCGTGTCCGGGCTGCGTTCCCGGACGGAGTCGCCTGTTATCTTCCCGGGTCGATGATCTACCGATTCGGCCCCTTCGAGCTCGACGAGCAGGCCGGCGAGCTGCGGCGGGGCGGCCAGGCCGTCGCCATCCAGCCGAAGCCGCTGGCCCTGCTCTCCTTCCTGCTCCGGGAGCGGGGGCGGGTCGTTCCCC